>JAIPJS010000017.1 GCA_021734025.1 Candidatus Neomarinimicrobiota bacterium | reverse complement strand
GACTATATCGAGATCTTCTATAACCGCCAGCGGAAACACTCCACCCTCAACTACCAAAGTCCGGAACAATATGCACAGATGCTCCACAACCAAGCCGCCTAACTACTTCGGGTGTCCATTTTATTGTTGCAACTCCATTCTTCCTTCATTGGGAGGGGAGTGGCACTTGGACATTGGATATTTGAAATTGAAAATTGGACATTCGGTCTGGCCTTTCTCCTTTCTGCCTTCTCCTTACCAAACAGAACCGATTAAGAGTAAGAGTACGAAATAATCCGAACGATAACCCGCTAACACATGATCACTCAAACCCAGTTGCTCCCTATCCCCTATCCCCTATACCTCATTCCGTGGAGTGGATGGGCACTTCGAAATTTGACATTGGACATTCTTCGGTTGGATATTCTATCTGTTCCTTTCTCCTTTTCTCCTGACTGAACAGAACCGATTAAGATTAAGAGTAGGATTAAGATTAAGAAACTGAACCAGCGATAACAGTTTAACCCGGAAAAACTGTTGCCTCTATACCTCTATACCTCTATACCTCTATACCCCTATACCCCTATACCCTATTCCCTATTCCCCTATTCCCTTCTTCCCTCCTGCACCACCCTCTCCTCATCCTCCTTTCGATACTCGCGGCCACATTTGTCACAGGTCGCTTGGCCATCGTCGAAACGCAGCCGGGTGCCGCACTCGCACATCCAGCCGATGATCCGGCCGGGATTGCCGACCACAAGCGCAAAGTCCGGGACGTCTTTCGTCACAACCGCGCCGGCGCCGATAAAACAGAACTGACCGAGGGTGATCCCGCACACCACCGTGGCGTTAGCGCCGATTGATGCGCCTTTTTTCACCAAGGTTTTGATATAATACTCCGAACCACGTTGCGGATATTTGGAACGGGGATTCACAATATTGGTAAACACCATAGACGGCCCGCAGAAGACATAATCCTCTAATTCCACACCTTCATAGACCGACACATTATTCTGAATTTTCACGTGATTGCCGACGGTCACCTTCGGCCCCACCATCACGTTCTGGCCGAGTGTGCAATTATCGCCGATTGTGGTGTCCTTCAAAACATGGCTGAAGTGCCACACCTTTGTCCCTTCACCCAGTGTGACATTTTCGTCCACCACAGCCGTCTCGTGTACTCCGGGATGCTTTTGCTTGCGGACGGCTTGCGATTCCTTCTCCGTCAGTCCCCGCTGGGCCGACTCCAGCACCTGGAGCACGTCGATGCCGTTCTGCCCGTCGGAAAGCGGCTGCTTCCGTGAATCAATACACTCCAGGAAGTGCTGGCACTCGTTTTTCAGTGGTTCCGTATCCGGGTACTCGACAGCTACCCAATCGTTCTTCCGGGGAATCGGCTCCCCTTCCGTCCAGTCGATGCCGCGATCGTAAAGCCGCAATTCTTTCTCAGGTGCCGAATCCTCATAGGTCAGCATTTTCTTACTGCCGACCACAACCAGCCGGTGCTCTTTGAACGGATGGAGCCAGGAGACGTGGATATGGGCCAGCTGGTTGTCCGGAAATTCCAACGTGGTCAGCGTCACATCGTGAATATTCGGCTGCAGGAACATGCCGCCCTGGCAGCTGATCCTGTCCGGCATGGTACCGAGCACGTGGAGAATCACGGAGATATCGTGGGGCGCAAAGCTCCAGAGGGCGTTCTCTTCCTGGCGGACTTTGCCCAGGTTCAGCCGATGGGAATATATCTGATAAACTCGTCCCAGTTCCCCGGCCTCGATCATCTGTTTAATCTTGATAATCGCCGGATGATACAACAGGAGGTGTCCCACCATGAGGATCCGGTCGTTGTCCGTCGCGATTCGGTGGAGTTCCTCTGCCTCGCTGACATGCAATGCAATGGGCTTTTCCACATAGACATCTTTGCCGGCTTCCAGCGCCTGTTTGGCTATAGGGTAATGCGTCTCCGCCGGGGTCGCCACCACGACGGCGGTATAGTCTTCTCTGGACAGCACACTCTCCACTGATGAAAACCCTTCTGCCTCCGGATATTGCTCCACGAACCCGGCTAACCGCTGCTCATCATACTCCACAATACCGTGTAAATTGTCCAGCTCATGAAAATTCCGTATCAGGTTCTTGCCCCAGTGTCCGGCGCCAATGACTGCGAGTTGCATAGAGTTTTCCCCGTGTTATAAGGTTAAAATCTTTTCTGAAAGAAATATGTCTCAATAGGAGTGTAATTATTTGAAATGATAGCCATATTTTTGAACTTGGGATTTGAGTTCTTTCTCAATAATGACTTTTTCCTCCTCAGTAAAATCAGATTGCCAGCGATGAATATGTGCTTTATCCAGTGAAATGTCCAACAGCACCTCCTGAAAAGATAAATGGATAAAGGAACAGAGCTCTTTTAAAATTGGTTCGGTATTTTGAACTAGCGCTTCAAATTTTATCTCAATGAATTGAGTCTCACCAAGTGATGACTTCACATGTTCCCAGCGAGTCATAACGCCTTTATACCACCGGAGCACCGCCAACAGGTTACCCGGTGTCCACCGCTGCTGACGAAGAGAGGCAACAACATCTCTGGGATCCCGCATTACGTGTAAAATTTTTCCTGAGGGGCACAGTTCTAGTAATTCTTTGGCAAACAGGATATTCCAGGTATTGTCTTCGACAAAAACCGATTTATTTTGATCTGATAATATGGCGTTTACACATCGGTAAATAAAACGCCCAAGGATACCACGGAGTTCAGTTCCTCGTTTGGCGGAAAAATACATCTTTTCCTCCGGATGTGATTCCGGAAGACCGGGCCATTTTGCGGAATATGTGAAATCCGATAACTCTGATATAAGTTGATTCACGAACCTGGTATAATCCGGTATCCATTTTTCCAGTTCCCACTCCTTGTACCAATGCTCCGCCGACCTGGTTTTGATGAATGGTTTTCGTCTAGACAAAATTGTTTTATCTGATGACTTAGTTGCAAGCGTCAGTAAAAAGTATTCAAGCTGCTTGATTTTACTGTCAATAAAATACGGGGACCAACTGGCGTTCACGGAATTATAAAAATCAATAAGGCCATTCGGGTCGATTATAAACCGATACTCGAAAGGTAAGGTGGCAACGTCTGGATGTTGGCCGAGAATTTCCTTGGTAATATTCGTACCGGAACGTCCACTCCCACCAATAAATACAATAGTTGGATTAGGAATTACTCCAGTATCCACCGGATCACCTCAAACGCCTCTGCATATTCCCTGTAGATCTGCAGGCCACGGAAATTTGCCTGGCCAGTAATGAGTTTTTCTTTCATATAGAACCGCTTTTCCTGGGTTTTATAGATATCGAGCGCCTCTATTTTTTTCCGGACATGCCGCTCCTCAACGACCGAAAACATGGTGGAACTAAAGGTATAATTGTTCCACATGAATTCATATCCCAGGATAGAGCTTTCTTTAAATGCCCGAATCCCTTCCTGGTAAATTGTGGCGTGGTCCTGATGGACATCAAACGAGGAGGGCAAAATGACGAGATCCGGCGAAAGGTCTTTTTTTAACTGAACGAGATCCTCGAGAATCGGTTGCCGGTTTTCCGTGAATTTTCGCACCGGATAGTTCAGGATAATGAGGTTATCCGGATGGATTCCCAGGAACTTTGTCGCATCCTGACATTCGTATTTTAGCGCATCTTTGGGGAAACCGTCAGGGACGGATTCCTCACAAATGGAAAATGCGACGTAGTAAACATCCTTATCCTCTTCCAGGAACTTGGCGATAGTTGCTCCGCAGCCTAATTCCCCGTCATCGGTGTGGGGGGCGAGGATTATGATTTTATTTTTATTTTCCATGTTCTTCTATCCTGTTGTTATTCGGTCTAAGAAAAGCGTTTATCTTTGCGGCTCCCACGTTACAATATTTTTACCACGAACATATTGTATTAGAGCTGAAAGCGCCGCCAAATTCACTAAACAAAAGTAAAAGGGCAACCGAAAGAACCAGATATCCGTAGCGAACGAATTCTTCTGAACTGCCCAACCAATGCCGGCCAGGGCATAAAAAAGAATTTGAACTAGAAATAATGCCATAAATGTTCCTGATGAAATGAGAAGCAAATTGGATAAAAACATGACGCCGAGTACCAGTGGTACGAGCCACCGGAGGAGCTTATGAGACCAGAGCTGAATGGAAAATATCCCGTATTTGAACGGGTTCAACAGGTTGCTCACGAATGCGACCCCATGTAAACTTCTCAAAATAATACGGCTTTTCCTTTGAAATTCTTTTCTGTAGCCTATACTTATTTCCTCAATTGCCACCGCCTTTTGTTCGTATTTAACCTGAAACCCTTTTTTCACGAGAAGTAACGGTTCAACCAAATCGCTGATTATATCATTCCGCAGCGGATCATACAGATTTTTCCGAATGGCATAAATAGCCCCGTTTGCACCGATAACAGAGCTAACTTTACTTTCAACTCGTTTAAGAAACTGTTCATACCCCCAGTAAAATTCTTCTTCCTGGCTGACGGACTCCGCTTGCGCGGTTGATACAAATTTCACCTCACCACAAATACCCGCAACTTTCGGATCCTTGAATTTTTTCACTGCCTGTTTCAGCGCATCCGGGACGTAAAGTGCGTTGGCGTCCGAGAATACAAGGATTTCGCCGGTGGCAATCTCTGCACCGACATTCTGAACAGCCGTCTTGCCCTCACGTCGGACTCTGTCATATACCCGGATATGACTTTCCTCCATTTTCCTTGCTATGCTTACCGTGTTGTCTGTGCTTCCATCCGAAATTACCAGTACTTCCAACAAGTCCTTGGGATATTCCAACGCAAGCGTATTCTCAATTTTTCTTTCGATGATCCCCTCTTCATTATAACAGGCAATTATTAGAGAAATTGAGGGTAGCGATTCAGGAGAGTCCAACTGTTCATCACTTGCCATTTTCCCGACACCCAATAGCCACATAAAGAGAGGATACCCGATATACACCCAAATAATATATATCACGGAAACAATAAACAGCGCTTGTATCACAGTCTATGTCTTTTGTCGGAATTAACGGATTTTTTTCTGGTATTAATATTTATCACCGAATGATAAAATTTCAGCAAGATACTTTCCTGGGACTGCCAACTAAAATGGGCCTGGATAGCCTGCCGTCCATTTACACCCATTCTAACTTTTTCCTGGGGGTGTTGAATAAGATACTCCACCTTTGTTACAATATCCTCCATATCTAACGAATCTACCAAAAGCCCACATTTATACTTTACTATTACATTCCTGGATAAAGGGTATTCAGGCATGATAACCGGAATACCAGCACTCATATAGTCAAAGAGTTTCACCGGGAGAGATCGCACAAAATGTTTTGGATGACGTAATGGCAGAAAACCTACATCTGATGATTTCACTAATTCCATTGCTTCATTAATCGGAAGATAACCATGTACCGTAACCTTTTCATCAAGATTGTATCTCGAGATAACACACTGAAGCTCCTTATCATAACCGGGATCACCAATCCCCCCGATGAGATGCAATGAAACATTAAATTTTTCACTTAACCGAAAAGTAGCTTCAATTAACCGATGAATTCTACGTTCCCTGGTGATATCCCCCATATAAATCAATTTAAAGTTTTCTCCATTCTCCTTTTCAATTTGCACGACTGTGTCTGTCTCAATTATCGGATAATTTTTTACGATACAATAATTTAGGTTTTCAGATAATAAGTCGACCTGATCTTCAATGACTCCAATCACACCGTCGAACACGCGACAAGCAATTCTTTCCAAAACTACGTAGCAATAGCTGAGAGGTTTGCGTAAAATTTGCGGTATCCAATCACGTTTTAATATTTTGTTTTCATACTGCTCATGAAAATCAAATATAACTTTTTTTGAAGTCACCAGTTTAACTATAAAGCCAAGTGGTAGCAATTCCGGGTCATGCAGGTGAACAATCGGCCCTCGGTGTGCAATTATTCGTTTTGCGAGTATGAATATAATCTTCACACGGTGTATTTTTTTTTCCCATTCAGGGAGTCCATAGATCTCTACACCATTAAAATTTTTATATTGAAAATCTGCGGGAACATGTAATTCAACCGCGTAGTATCCAGCGAGGGAACAGGCCTGTTTATGCAAAACTCTTGGATCATTCCAATTATGTACCGAGCTGCCAATAAATACTTTTTCTGGGTGACTCATATTTAATTCCCGGTAGTATTTAGTGGCAACATTCTCTGATAAAGCTCTACCAGTTTTTGAGATTCGACCTCCCAGTTTAGTGAGGTTAACACAGCACGCCTTCCCCGTTTTCCAACTTCACTGGCCTCGTCCAGATTACTTAAAATTGACTCGAACAATTGCACCAAAGATTTTTCAGATAAGTCATCAAATAGATACCCACAGTTATAGGTGGTAATTATTTGACGGATTTCCGGAAATGCCGGAGCAATAACGGGCAACCCGTATCGCATGTAATTAAATAGTTTGTTTGGAGGACCGCCGTACATGTTATTCTGACTTTTTCTAAAAAAAATCCCGCCGACTCTACACTGCTGTACATAACCCGGCACATCTTCGTACGGCAACCATCCGGTAAAACTGACAGCGGTACGCAACCCTGGATGACTTTCATACCAATTCTCAACAACCTTTTTTTCATTAGGAGTTTTAACGCTGCCTATGAATAGAAAATTCCAATCAGTCCGCTTTTCATAGAGCCGGCTAAATGTATTAAGTAAAACACGTAATCCCCGGTCAAAAGTCATATTCCCTTCATGGCAAAACGTATATTTTTTCTCAGGGGACGGCGGCGGTGTAAAAAGCGAAAGAGAAGGGACATTATAAAGCCGGATCACCGGTTTATGTGGAAAAAGGGCGTCAAACCGCGCCTTCACAATGTCATTTGCTGTAATTATTGCATCTACATTCCAGGCAAGAAGTATTTCATAGGCAGAAAATAGCAGCCGGACTAACCTTTTCAGCCCCTTCGGAGCTTTATCATAAAACGACGAAGGCCAATGCTCGTGAGAATCGTATACGACTGTGACCCTATTCTTAAACAAGAGCAGGATAAATTTAATCAACACCGCTGCTAAAAGAGAACTGTCCCCCTCATGACAATGATAACAGTTTGCATCAGTCTTCAGTCCCAATCGAATCAGGTTAAATAGGGAAGAAGATTTCCGAAAAAACCTGGTTTTCTTGAAAAATACTACCGGGATGTAAGTCGATTGCGCTATACCATTTTGCTTCGGTGCAATTATCGTGACTCTGTATCCAGCATCACCAAGTGTTTTTGCTTCCTTGTGGTAGATCCGGGCATCATCGTACCGATGTCGGGAGGTAAGAAAACAGATATTTTTCGTCGCATTCATCGGAATTATCCTAATCCAAGGGTACAAGCCATATCTTCAGTAATTTTTTTCCAGGTGAATTTAGTTTCTGCTCTCTCTTCCCCATATTGTCCCATTTCGTCGGCGACCTCCGGGTTATTTATTAAATAGCGAATCCTGAACTTGATTTCCGAAATGTCACCCGGATCAACCAGATATCCTGACTTTCCATGGACGACAGCGTCGGGAATTCCTCCCGATTTTCCGGCAATCACAGGCTTTCCGCATGCATTTGCCTCCAGAAAAACAATCCCAAAACCTTCAATATTTCTCTCTCCTTCATGCCGGCTTAGCAATATAAACAGGTCACAAATATTATAGAACTTTACCAAATCAGCATCATCAACGTTTGTTAAAATATGAACCCGAGATTCGATATTATGATGAGCTACTAATTGATGTAACTCCTGTTCGTATTCACCTGTCCCAATAATTACGTATTGTACCGGCATACCTTCATTTTTTAAATCAGCAACGATACGGATCGCCGTATCAATACCTTTCCTTGGATTCAGTTGGGCAACAGTAAGTAAAACGGGTTCCTCTCCAACGTGCCGTAAACTATACCTTCTTAGGAGTTCGCGTTTGTTTACTGCGATCTGGCGAAATTTTTTAATATCTACCCCATTCGGAAATTTAGATATTGCACCCTGATTCACATTCAAATCAACCAAAAGATTTTCTGTGTAGTTTGATATCGTAAAAACATAATCAGCTCTCCGGAGTGCTCTTCTTCCTAAATATTTAACAACCGGATGAGCTTTAAAGGTCGATTTCGGATATAATCCTAATATTTCTGCAGCATGGGTAGCGATGATTACTTTATGAGCAGGAAATGGTATCATAGGTGTAAAAAATGCATACGGTACCCAGGTTGGAAAAAAAACGTATTGCGGCCTGTCTTCTTTCACTTTTTGCCAAAATTTCCGGAATACCTGAAAGGCACCAAGCGTATCGTCCCTGTTTCTTTGTATATAGTGTACCCTGCTATATAACTTTGCCTCGTTTAAAATCGGACTATCGTTAAAATCCACTGAAGTCCACACTTCCGCATCTATCCCCTGGGCTACCCAATGCCGGAATATCTCAAAAGTATACCGGGAAAATCCACCCCTCATGGGCGGAAAGGCATGAGTAAGTATTGCAATTTCCATAGAATTAAAACCTGTTTACCAAAGGGATTAAGGCCCGTTCTCGTTTATTCAGAAAACCTATGATTAAGAGTAAAAAAGGGAAACCTATTAAAAGGAGACTTCCCTTAACCACCCCATTCATCAGATTCATATCAGGGAAAAAGATATAAACCACTCCAATCAAACCCGAAGCACATATCAAAATCTTAAATATACGGATCCATTCAAACGAAATTCTGTATATGCGCTGGGAAAAAAAAACTGCAAGGGCTGATACTACTGTTGTTGAGAATAAAAAAGTCATCGCTGTTCCGATAATTCCAAATTGTGGGGTTGCCCAAAGATTTATTCCAAAATTTGCGACTGCACCGATAACAATTGCAATAGTTTGAAAATAAGTTTTTTTATAAATATTTATCCCAATAGTTCCGACATAAAAGAAACCGTAGATTAAATAACTTAATGAAAGTATCGGTATGATGATCATTGCATAGAGATAATCCGGATTAGATAATAATAACACCAACTCCTTTGAGAACAGTTGGATAGTGAGGAAAATAAATACAAATACTGCAACATAGTATGTTATGACTCTTGAGTATATCTGCTTAGCGTTTTCATATTCCTTAATTCTAAACATAAATGCAGGCCAAGCGACTTGAAAGGCATTCACTCCGAGAAAGAGGATAGTTGCAATTTTGTTTCCGACCGAGAAGATTCCCACCTCATCGGCATCCCGGAAAAATAAAATGAAATATCGGTTGGACATCATTAAAACCAAACTAGAAATTGATACCGGAACAAGGTAGATTCCGTACTCCAACATCTCCTTTATTTTCCCTAAGGAAAATCTGGGGACCAGTTCATTCCTGATGACCCATATAAATATGAGAGTAAACAGGATAGTTGTAACCAATCGTCCGGTTAACACCCCGTTTATTTTCCAATTGAGAAACGCTACGAAGTAGATAATCAATCCAACTTGTACTAAAAATTGCGCTATGTTTAATATGGAATAAAGCACAGACCGGTTTTGTATCCGGAGATAGGAGAGTGGAATAATCAACAACAGCTGGAAAAATACAATACCCAACGAAACCCCAACTAAATTGGCGTATTCCTGAGTTTGGAAAAGTAGTTGAGAAATAGATTCCCTGAACAACGCTATTCCAGTTATACACCCAAGTGAAAAAAGAACGAGAAATAAAAAGGAAGACGTAATTAAAATTTTGTTTTGTCTATATGACGACGCCGTCGATTCCTCAACATCATAGGAATAATACTTAAATAAGGCTGACCCAAATCCCAATTGCAGTATTCGGACAAGCACTGTTATGGATATAATGAATATTTCCAGTTCACCGTATTCTCCCACTGTCAGATAGCTTGTATATAACGGCAGTAAGAAAAATCCACTGGCATTCTTCAGCACATTCCCAATACCATATATCAAAGAATGTTTTGCTATTTCTTTAATCATTTGGTAAGGAACGAGCCTGTATATAGAGGTTTTGTGTCAGTGCAATGAAACTAGCCCATATAATATTAAACCGGTACTGGATTAAACTCATGTTCGTCATCCCAATGGCCAATAGCCCAATCATCCCGGCGAGAAGGGCGCCAATTATCATTCGCTGGACATTAGACTGGGCCATCCAATACAATTTTAAACTCTGCCAGATGTAAATGCCAAGGATAGCAATAAATAGTATCAAACCAAACATGCCTAATTTCCATAAGATAAAAGCATAGGTATTATCTAATCCGCTAGAACCCCGAAATACAAATATACGGTCATATGTCGCTCCAAGACCTTCTCCAAAGACAATCCACTCCTCCCATCCGGAAAAAGCCTGTTTTATTTCAGAAACTCTAATTTGAAGGCTCCGGTCAAGCGCCAGGTTCGCCAGAGAATCTAAACGTTCATAAATGGTAAGTAGGAACGAAAGATTAAGATAATATTCCACCGCAAAGACCAGCAATAAAAGCAGGAAAATAAACGCCGCACTGCCGGTAATAAATTTCACCGCCCTATAAAAAGAAATTTTGTCTCTGAAATAATAGAGAAAGATTAGGAATAGTAATGCGCCAAGAATTCCTCCCCACAAACCACGTTGCTGAGAAAAAATGGCCATTAAAAAATTTGGAATTAAAAGAAATGCCATGAGGGATTTAAACCACTTGTTTTGTATAAATAAAATTCCGCCAAATAAGATTGGAATGGTCAGCTGAGCCAGATGAGGTTGCTGAGTTGTGACTCGATTAATAAAGAAACTCGCCAAATCCAGATTCGTCAATGCCAGAACAATATATTCGAAGGAAGCCAGGGTTGAGGCAATCACCATGACCCAAAGGAACCGAATAATCCAGCGTTCTTCCACCAACAAGTAACGTACAAAATAGTAGACTATATACAGAAAAATATAGAAAAATTCAGTATAGGCTATGTAGCTATTGGCGTTATTGTATAATCCCCATAGTAAATTGACCAAGGAATAGAGTAAGAACATTCCAACAAGTACATCCAGGGGCGTAATACGAATCTTCCAGCGATTTTCAAACCTGTTGCGGATTACGAATATCGCAAATGCCAGGAATAACAGAGCGAGCACAAAGAACCTATTGACATAGATCGGAAACAAGTCATACTGTTCTCCCCAGCTCTGATTGGGTAACAATGAAATATAAAAAAGCAGAGAAAAAAAAATGATCTGCGGTGAATAGATTACGGCGGGAAATACAATAACAAATCCAAGGATAAAAATAGCAGCAACCGGAATGGAAGTAGTAAGGACAATATATGTTAAAAAAATCTGAAAGAGGACGAGGAGAGATAACACCGGCCATGAATGTTGATAATCAAGATGGAGTAATTTTTTCATTCAAGATCGCCGGTGCTTTATTAATTGTTCAGTGGTTTAAATATATTCACCCCTCTTAAAACATAGACGACCCGTTCATACCGTTCCGGATTCTCTTCACGTAAAACCTCCAAATATTCAACGGTAAAAATGTATGCAGCACTAATAATCACCGAGATAAATCCAATGAATAGTACTAATAATTTCCGTTTTGGTTTTTCCCGTAAAATAGGAGCGACGGCTTCATCAACTACCTGAACCGTCGGGGTATCCCGTGCTTCCTGCAATTTGGCCTGCTCAAATTGTTGGGTCAGGAATTCATAGATTAAATTTTGAACTTCCATCTCTCGTTTGATCCGTAAAAAACGAATTCCGAGTTCGGGCGCCTGGTCAAATGGGGGAAAAATCTGCATCCCGGCTTCACCATTTTGCCCGGTTTTTAACTCCTGCATACTGTTCCGTAACGCCTTAAGCCTCACCTCTTGTTGCACTACGCTTGGGCTTTCCGGATTCAGTGTACTTTTCATTGCCTTCAACTGGATCTCATTTAATATGATCTCAGTCTTAAGTTCTGCCGCGGACTGTATTGCCGCACTCACCTGGTCTTCAATTGAGATAACACCATGCTTTTCTTCAAACGCCTGCATCTCCTCCTCAATCTGTCGGAGATCTTCTTTATTCTGCTCATACCGTTTTCCGATAAATTCTCGGGTGAGACGTGCCTGTTTTGTGCGAAGCTTTGTATTAATACGATCCAGTTCCGCCGCCATATAATTCGCCATTTCAGCAGCAAGTTGACGAGACTCGATTTCACTGGAATCCGGATGGAGGAATTCCGTCGAAGCATATGTATCAATTCGGACGGCCCCCTCTTCGGTCAGTTCAATATCTACATTGTTATAAAAAGAAACCAACGCCTCATCTATATTTTTTGAATTGTAGCGCTCGAGTAAATTAAAGCGCTCAATAGTTCTGACCGCCATGTTCCTGCTTTTCAATAAAGTTAAATAAGAAGTCACCTCTCCGGATGAGCCGCCGATCAACGAACCAAGCCCTCCGGGTATTGGTAGATTTGATGTAGCGGAAGCCATGCTTGAAAATATACTGGATGCCCCTTGCGATTCCGGGGGCATAATGGTCACATGAGCGGTATAGGTTTTCGGCATAAGTAAACTATATACTGCCGCAATCAGGCAGAAGATTAATCCGTTAATAATTATCAACCATCGATGCTTTACAAGCATATACAGGTAATCGATGAAGGTAAAATCCGTCTTGTTTTTACTCATTAAAACTACCTTATTTGTAATTCATTATAATTTCGGTATAGATGTGAGGTGCCCCGGCTCAATATGCTAAGTTGTAAGCTATCGTAACCGACTTACCGCCGCAATAAACGCCAGTACCAATGAACTCAAACTTGTCACAACCTCTAAAACTGAAGTATCTCCCAGCCATACGTACGTTTGAGAGCGGGGGACAAAAATGTGATCCCCAGGTTTAATAACGGCATTTTCTTTCGATTTCACCCTGTTTTGCCGATCGGACAGCACATAGCGTTGCGCATCGCCTTCCGGTAATTCACCGCCGGCCATGCCGACATAATCCACATAGCTAAACCCGGGGATATACGGATAAATCCCAGGCGAAGCGACGAAGCCGGTCACCGTAATGCCTAAATTCGCTTCACCAATAAAAACGATATCACCTGATAGGAGCTTCGGATTCTCAGAGATTTTCCCCTCATAAAGGTATTGAGTATAATCCAAGGAAAGCGTATCACCGTCTCTTATAATCTGCAATCTCTTCGGCTTCTTAAACAACGAAGAAGTCTGGGAGTGCTCGAAGAGATCGCTCACCCGGCTAGTATAAAATATATCATAACTCCCGGGATTTTGAACCGCTCCCACCAAATAAACCGAAATAATACGAGGCATTGTCAATACAATACCTGATTGCGAATTGGCGTAAACCTCTTTTATCTTCTCCCTTACGTTTTCCTTCATCTCTTTGAGGGTCAAACCGAGCACATTGATATCTCCGACACTCGGGATAAGAAAGGTACCAGTGGGGCTGACCATCAACTCAAGATATTGCGCTTCGATTGATTCAATATAAAGTGCAAACCTGTCACCCGGCCCCACAATATACTCGTTGGGGTCAATCGGTTCATCATATGCGATTTGTGCGAGAGTCTCCTGGGTAATCTGTTGTCGTTTTTGTTGCTGCTGAACGCGATCCTGGAGTGTCTGACGGAGTTCAAGGGAACGATCACGGGATTGTTGCCCACTCAATCCCTGCCCATAAGTGAAAGTTTGCATTAGTAATGAAAGGAAGCAGACAAGACCTACAAAAATTAATTTCCGTATCAACTGTTATTCCCACCCAATTTAATAATTTTGTCCTTTTGAACGCTATCATGCACTTTGGCCGCATTCCGCGTATCAATCACCAGGCTACTTTTCTCCACAATTTCATTATAGTCAAACGTTGAATGATCTGTGGCAATAACGTTACAGTCGTAGTTCCCTAAAATATCAGTAGAATACCGGATGGACTCCATATTCGTGCCATCGAGCTTGATGTTATCGATGAAGGGATCGTAGTAGTCCACTTCCGCGCCTTTCTCCTGGAGGAGACGGATGATATCCAGCGCAGGGGATTCCCGGACGTCGTCGATATTCTTTTTATAGGCGACTCCCATCACCAGGATTTTTGCTCCGTTCACGCTCTTTTTATATCGATTCAACCCGTCCATCACCAGTTGTACCACGTGATACGGCATCTCCGTATTAATTTCCCCGGCCAGTTCGATGAAGCGCGCCTTGTAATCCAAAGTCTTCATCTTCCAGGCCAGATAATGGGGATCGATAGGAATGCAGTGACCGCCAAGGCCAGGACCGGGATAGAACTTCATAAACCCGAACGGCTTGGTGTCCGCAGCATCGATGACCTCCCAGATATCCACACCCAGTTTTTCCGCCATGATGGCCATTTCGTTCACAAGTCCGATGTTAATGGACCGAAAGGTATTTTCCAACAGTTTAACGAGCTCCGCCGCCTCGGTGGAGGAGACCGGAACGATGGTCTCTATCACCTCTTCGTAGAGAATCTTCCCCAGACGGGTGCACTCATCGGTGATGCCGCCCAGGACCTTCGGCGTATTTTTGGTATGATACGTCTCGTTCCCCGGATCGACGCGTTCGGGACTGAACACCAGGAAGAAATCCTTCCCGACCTCCAGGCCGCTTTCAGACAGTTTCGGGAGCACCAGTTCCCGGGTTGTGCCCGGGTACGTTGTGCTCTCCAGGACAATGATAAGATCCTTGTGCATATGTTCGTTGATCTCATCCAGCGCGTTCAGGATGAACGACACGTCCGGATCTTTCAGCTTATTCAGCGGGGTGGGTACACAGATAGAAATCGCATCAAGTTCATCAATAACGCTAAAGTCAGTGGTAGCGGAGAGTTTCCCGGTCTCCACGTGGCCCCGTAGTTCCGAATCGGACACATCCTGGATGTAGTTTTCTCCGGCGTTGATTTTTTCAATTTTGGAGTCATCGATATCAATACCGATCACCTTAAACCCGGCCGAGGCAAAATCCACTGCCAGCGGCAGGCCAACATATCCCAGGCCAACCACGCCCAGGGTGATATCATGATTTTGAATTCGCTCTTCAAAGGTCATACTTCCACTCATCCCTGCTCTGATAATTCCATGTTATAGTGCGATTTATAATATTCCAGAAACTCCCCGCTTTTCAGGGGGCGCCACCAATTTTCGTTGTCGCGGTACCAATCGACGGTCAGTTGCATTGCGTCGCGAAACCCGTCATCGCCTCGGAAACGGGGCTGCCATCCCAGCGATCCAAGTTTCTCCGTATCCAGCGCATATCGCCGGTCATGTCCCTGGCGATCCCGGACATATTTGATGAGCGACTCATCCTTGCCGAGCGCATTGAGAATCGCTTTCGTAATCTGGATATTCTGCTTTTCGTTGCCGCCGCCAATATTGTAGGTCTCCCCGTCTTCACCGTTTTCGATGATAAAGCAGATGGCGTCACAGTGATCTTCCACGTATAGCCAGTCGCGAACGTTCTTCCCGTCGCCGTAAAGCGGAAGCTGTTCGCCGTCGATGGCGTTGGTTACGAACAGCGGAATCAGCTTTTCCGGGTACTGATAGGGGCCGAAATTATTCGATGCCCTGGTCACAATCACCGGAAGATCGTATGTCTGGGAATACGAATACGCCAGGCGGTCGGCGCCGGCTTTACTCGCCGAATACGGATTCCGCGGCATCAGCGGATCGGTCTCGCTGAACTCGCCGTCCTCGATGCTGCCGTAGACCTCATCGGTGGAAATCTGGATGAATTTTGCTATCCCATGGGATTTGGAGGCCTCCAGGAGCCTGTATGCTCCGTAGACATCCGTATCGATAAAATCATCCGGCGCGCCGATAGAGCGGTCCACATGGCTCTCCGCGGCGAAATTCACCAGGACGTCTGGTTGATACTCCTCAAACAGTTCATCGACCAATTCTTTATTGCAGATATCGCCCTTTACAAAGTGGTACCGTTCCGATTCCTCGATATCGCTGAGATTTTCCGGATTGCCGGCATAGGTCAGTTTATCCAGGTTTACAATCGTAACATCGGGATATTTTTGATGCAGAAACCGGACATAATTGCTGCCGATAAATCCGCAGCCTCCTGTCACAAAAAATGTCTGTTCAGTAATCTTCATCGATTTTTCCGCTCCCAGTCGTACGGAATTTCGTCAGTATCGTACGGCAGGCGGTACTCGTCCGGATCCTCGTGATTATACGGTTCACTTACCACGCTCAAAACCATCGATTCCTGTTCAGAGATCCCCTTCCATCCGTGGCACACATACTGGGGAATACTCACAATCATCATATTATGTTCCCCGATAAAAAACTCATTCACCTCGCCATATGTCGGACTCTCTTCGCGGTTGTCGTATAGCACCAGCTTAATCATCCCGGAGACGCAACAGACTGCATCGTGTCGCTGGGACTTATGATAATGCCACGCCTTCACCACGCCGGGATAATTGGTCGTAAGATAGACCTGCCCGAATTCGGTGAACATCTCGTCGTCATTCCGCAGGATCTCGAAAAGACGGCCCCGCTCATCAGGGATGATCTTCAGCTGTTTGGTCTGTACGCCCTCAATCATGATAATTGCTCGCTATAGGTTTCCCGGCCGACACACGCATACTTGAATCCGGCTTTTCGCACGGTATCCGGATCATACAAATTCCGGGCATCCACCATATTCGGCTGGCGCATATTCGATTTAATCCTCGCCAGATCCAGTCCCCGGAATTCATTCCATTCCGTGAGAATCATTACGGCGTCGGAGCCTTTCACGCTTTCATAAATATCCTCGTAATAATCAAGGTCAGCATGTCGTTTTCTCATGGATTCCATGGCTACGGGATCGAAGGCTCTGATAGTCGCTCCGGCCGCTTTCAGGTGATCGATAATCGGCAGGGCCGGGGATTCACGGACATCGTCCGTCCTCTGCTTAAACGCGAGTCCCAGCAAAGTAACGGTTTTCCCGTCCAGGTCCGGCAACATCTTTTCCAGTTTCGTGAACATCCGTGTTTTCTGATTCTGATTCACACGGGTCACGGCCTCAATCAGTTCCGCATCGTATCCGGCCTCTTTGGCGATGGCATGGAGCGCTTTCACATCTTTGGGAAAGCAGGAACCGCCGTAGCCCGGGCCGGGATGCAGAAACTTGGGTGAGATCCGACCATCCATCCCCATGGTTTTGGCCACCATGTGGACATCTGCCCCCACGCCGTCACATATGTTCGCGATTTCATTAATAAAGGTAATTTTTGTCGCCAGAAACGCATTTGATGCGTATTTAATCAGCTCGGCAGTCGGCACATTCGTAAACACAAATGGCGTCTCGATGAGATAGAGCGGTCGATAAATATCCTGCATTACCTCGTGACCGTCCTCCGTCTCAGTGCCAATGACTACCCGATCCGGATGCATAAAATCATAGACGGCCGAACCTTCTCTGAGAAATTCAGGATTGCTAATCACCTCGAAGCTGCTCCCGGCCGGCGCCTGCTCCTCGATAATCTCCCGGACTTTTCGCCCGGTCCCCACCGGCACGGTACTCTTGGTCACGATAAACTTATGTCCGTTCAGGTTCTGACCGATAGTCTCGGCGACCGCGTAGACAGCACTCAGATCGGCCTCACCGTTATCCGCACTAGGCGTGCCGACGGCGATAAAGACCACCTCCGCCTCCTGGATTTCACTGGGAATATCCGTAGAAAAATGCAACCGGTTGCTTCGGACGTTTTTCTGCACCAGTTCCAGGAGACCGGGTTCCCAGATCGGCAGTTCCCCGCTCTGCAGGATCTCAATCTTCTCTTCGTCAATATCGAGACAGGTTACCTTGTTGCCGAAATCTGCCAGTCCCGTCCCGCTGACCAGGCCAACGTAGCCTGTACCAATCACCGCAATCTTCTTCACGTGGTACTCCAGTGGTTAATGGTCAAACGCCTCGAATTTAATGTATATTTACGAGCGAAAATAGTAGAAAAGTCCGCGTTGAAAGTCAACAGCTGAAGCATTTTTCGCCTCCCCACCCATCCCTCAAGTGGTATAGTGTTCAGGTGTTCCAGTGTTCGAGTAACAACACCATCTCTCCGAAGCCCTGGCGGATGAGGGCGTTATAGTGTTTCCTTTTTGTGGTGTTATAGTTAAAAACGTCATGAATCGAGTGCCTTCCGTTTCTCGTTTGGTTTTTTCACTTTTTCTCTACCGCGGCGAAATGGATATTCAATCTGTTCCTTTCTGCTTTTCTCCGGCGTCTCCCCTGATTAAATCCGCCTCGCGGACTTGAAGCGGGCGACTACCTTATTCCCTATTACTTATACCCTATACCCGTATACCTTTATACCCTTTTTTCACAGAATCCCGCTCCGCCGGCGGATCCACCAGTCTATGCCCAGCAGAATGACGAGTAAAATCCACACCCAAAACGCCCTGCGCAATGCAAAGGAATGGTGCTCTGATTGCTGTGTGTACGGGCGGCCCGCGAACTCCTCCGCCGGTAACTCCGCAATATTTTCCAAGAGCTTGCCGCCAGATCGCTGACTAATCTGTTTCAGCAAACCGGGGCGCCCCTGGCGATTCAATAACTCATACTCTACATCCTCCATCCGAACCGGTCCGGCTACGGAACGCAGCGTATCGTCTGTCAGATGAGCAATAGCCCTGAGCCGATACTCCCCCGGCGAAGTCACCTTCGACTGAAAAGTAAAAGTATTTCCATCCCGGGTAAACGGCTGCCGCCGGATGGTTTGTCCTGTCGAATCGATCACTTCACCCCATACCCTCGCGACTTCCGCAACCTCCAGTGCCCGGGAATATACTTGAGCCGTCGCCCGGATCACGTTTCTTGAATCGGTGTCCAACTCTACCTGCAATCGCTGAAACTCCGTATCCTGCAGCAACCAGTAAAAAACCTGTTCCATCACCCTGGAATACGGCTTCTCAGGGAGTACTTCGATACTTTCTTCAGCATCCCGGTTCGCAAACGACCACCGCCAGAGTTCTCTTGCATAGACACGAATAGTTCGTCCGGTGCCATCCACATCCATGGTTATTACAGAATTATTCCCATCGACAGATTTTAAAATCGTGGTCCCGCGTATTTTCCCGATTTCTGATGCCGCCGGGATCCAGACCGGAGGCAGTTGCTCCCATATCGATTGTCCCCAGGGAAGGGACTGCAGAGGACTTTCCGAGGATCGCTGGAGCGTGACCTGGTGCTCCTGCCAGTTGTTCACATTCTCTTCTCCGGAATCGCCGGGAAGATACATTCTCCCGCCCGCACCAACCTGTGTAATCGTGTGGTCGTTTTGCCACTCGCTCAGATACGACTGAAACTCCGGCGAATTGCCCAACAAATAAATAATATCGGGGGCTTCCGGCATCGAATCAGGAACCGAGAGTGATGTAAAGATCGGAATGGACTCGAACCGCTCAAGATTATCGATAGCGTTGAGCAGAAAGCGCGTATCCGTTGACGGCGCTGCGCTTAACACCAGCACCCGGTACCGGGACGGCTTCACTGTAATGCGTTCCCGGGAACTATTATTGGCCACATCCGTCTCGTTTGAAACCGTACCAACAGCCGCTGAGACAGTATATTCACCAGGCTCTTCGAACTGCAGTGCCACCTCATCAGACCGCTGGTAATCCCCTGGCGTCAGTGACAGGGTTCTGCTCGCCAACTCCTGGTTGTTGTCTCTGAGAACGAGAGAGACAGATTCTTCGTTTCGGAGTGACTGAACATCCAGCCTCAATTGGGCGGTAACGGAATCCCCGGCATATGCGTATTTGGGAAGCGTAAATTGTTGGAGGCTGATATCCGGCGCAACCGTCGAATCTCCGATAAACATCGTATACACCGGAAGCCGCCAATCCTCCAGAACTGATGTTGGTTCTGGTCCGCTGTTATGGATACCGTCGCTGAGTAAAATCGCCGCCTGGTAATTCCGGTTGTCGGCTTCTCGTTTCAGGTATTCTAACGGAGCACTTAAATTGGTTTCGGTTCCGGAAAAATCCAAAGCCTTGGGTGAACCCGTCTTCTGAACATCTCCCGAAAAACGGAATAGTTGGACCTCTACGGCATCTTCAGACAGAATTTTTTCCAATGAATCGGAGAGCTGTCCTTCAAAATCTGTCAAACTTTGCGAATCGTCGGCGAAGACGGCAATTGTTGGTGGAATATTTTGATGCGTGACCCAATTAATTCGAAAATCCGCAACTAACAGTATAATCCCAATCAATGCAAACAGACGAATCCCCCGGATTATTCCGGCAACAGTGGGATTTGTAACACTCGATAGGTAACGGGTTGACCACCACCAGAACAACAGTCCTCCCAAAATGAGAGGAACAGTAATCCATAGAGTAACAGTATGCAGTGAAAACATCAGGAGGTAAAAACTGGTGACGATATACTGACCCGCGGGGTAGCGGTGAGATCCAGTTCGGAAGATTTGTCGTGACGAAACCCCTCCCAACCGGCATAGGCAATCATGGCGCCGTTATCGGTACAGTATTCCAGAGATGGATAGTACAAATTCAGCCCGTGTCGGTCGCGGAGTTCATCCATTTGACGCCGCAGCTCCGCATTCGCTGCCACCCCACCGGCAAGTGTCACCTGGGTGATGCCGGTCTGTTCGATGGCCATTTCCATCTTGGCCACCAGAGACTCCACTACTGCCGCCTGAAAGCTGGCGCTGATGTGAGGGCGCTCGGCTGTCCGCTTTTTCACCTCCATGGGTTTCACCGTGTACAATACCGCCGTCTTCAGTCCGGAAAAGGAAAAATTCAAATCACCGGAATCCAGCAACCCCCTGGGGAAATCGTATTTATCGGATTGCCCGCCCTCGCTCTGTTTTTGGATATACGGTCCTCCCGGATATCCCAAATCTAACAGCCGCGCCACCTTATCGAACGCTTCGCCGGCCGCATCATCCATGGTAGTCCCCAGAATGTCGTATTTGTCGTATCCGTTCACGCGTATAATCTGCGAGTGCCCGCCGGAAACCAGCAGACAAAGAAACGGGTATTCCAGAGTTTCAGCTTCAATAAAATTGGCCAGCAGGTGGGCTTCGATATGGTTTATTCCAATGAATGGAAGCGAGTTCCGCAGAACGAGTCCCTTGGCAAAATTAATCCCAACGAGCAGTGACCCCATAAGACCCGGGCCGGCAGTGACAGCTATTCCATCGATGTCAGTAAACCGGAGATGCGCGTCGTCACAAGCTTCTCTGGTAATATGGGCCAACAATCGCTCATGCTCCCGGGATGCCATTTCCGGGACCACTCCGCCGTATTCGGAATGCACCTGCTGAGAGGCAATAATGTTACTTAACACCTTTCCATCACGAACAATTCCAACGGAAGTCTCATCGCAAGAGGTTTCTATCCCCAGCACTGTTCCGACTGTCTTGTCAGACATGCTCCTACTTCCTCACCACTGTGACTTCCACCCGCTCAGGCGTCATATTTCGGTACCGCAGCACACCTTTTGGCATCTCGACTGTTGGTGCATAGTTGTTGACGGTCGGTGTCCAGTCTTCGGCATAATCGAAGTACACCTCGACGTCCTGCGGCTGTAACTCATAGATATAACTCGAACCGCCTTCTATAGTCATACTGACCGTAGACGGCGCCGTTGTCACCTCCAGGTTGCTCGGTACATTTTGTACAAGTATCGGAATGTCCGTAATCCGGCGCTCGCTGATTGGCTGGATCTCCGCGGAATACCGGACAGATTGAACTGCTGCGTGGATTAGCCCGGGCTCCGGGAAGCGTATTGTGGCCTGACCGGAGACATTGTTGTCTGCGTTGTCAATCCGCACTGTTTCTGTATTTACGGAGTCAATTTGCTCAATACGGGACGCCGGGCCCCGTAAAATAACGCTGTCCGGATTAATAAACACATCCCCCACTATTGTATACCCCGGAACTGCCTCAACAGTGATATCGGGTATCACCTTGACGCGCTTGACCGCGCGCTTATCCAGAGATATTTCGATCCGTTCGGGGGAAACCACATCGACGAGCTCTAAATTTAATCCCCTGGGAATAATGAAATTATCGGGATGATCCCGCACATACTGTGGAAGATAAAATTGCTCGGCTCTGTCCACCCGGCGGACGTCTAGTCGCAAGGCCATGTCCGAATACGCGAGGGAGAGCCGCGTCTTGAAATACGTAATACCAGTGCCCCGGAATTCCGCCTTCACCTTTTGCGGAACCTGCTCTGCGATAGTCCTGCCTGGCGGGACGTTTACAACTTCCAGCGGGACCTGCATCTCGTACACATAAGTATTGGCCGTTACCACATATACCCACAGGAGGATAGCCAGTAAAAAAGCACCGAGTTTGACTCCCCGGTCCACCCGGAAAAACTCCACAAAATTATCCCACAGCTGCAGGAATGTATCGTTGTTCATGATTCAGTCCCGGTGATCATTGCGGCAACCTTATTTTGGCCTGAGAGCGGCTGAATTGACCTCACTGGGCAGGGTTTCGGATGAAAACGGGGATTCATTCTGTACTCCTGTCTCTCAGGGGCTGGACAGCCAGAAAACAGAATCAGACGCAGAGGAGGTTTAATTCCCCCTCTGCAATCTGTGGTTATCTTATACAGCCGTCAGGAATTTGGCCTGATAGGTTCTCCCCGGCTGACGTCGCCGTTGTCAATACGGAGATTGAATCCGCATTCGGGATTAATACAGACCCACGCTTTATACAGGATGCTGGCCCCTTCACGTCCGTAATCCGACAGCGGGACCAGTATTCCGGTTCCGCATTGTTGGCAGCCTGGAAATTCTCGATCTGGCTCGGTCATTGGAATCTACCTCCTTGCGCACTACAGTAATCGAACTTCCGTATTTTTGTCTGACTTATTTCTCCGACTCCTCATCCTCATCTTCATCCTCATCTTCATCAACGTCATCCTCGGCATCCCCGTCGTCCTCTGGTTCCTCCTCCACGTCGTCTTCTTCTTTCTCCTCCGATTTGTCGTTTGCTTCGTCGGCCTCCGATTTTGCCTCTGTCGCTTCCTCTTCGTCGGCCTCTTCGGCTTCTTCTGCCTTCACTGCTTCTTCGTCATCCTCTGCAGATTCTGGTTGAGCTGCGTCCTCCTCTTCGTCTGTCCCTTCGTCGACTTCGTTGGCAGTGGCCTTCTCGGTCACTTCTTCCTCGGCTTCGGTACTCTCGGGCTCTTCTTCAGCCTGGCTTTCGCCTTCTTCAATCGTTTTCCGGACTTCTTCCGGAATTTCGATCTTTTCAGCCGCCTGGCCGCCCTGAGTCTTCATAAACATATCGACCTCGTGCTGGTCCTTGTCCTGGATGAATTCATCCCGGGAGAGTACGATTTTTTTATCATCCTCATTGATGTCGATAACCTTCAGTTCCATTTCGTCACCGACCTGGATGTTCTGCGTCATCTGCTTCCGATCCTTTTTCGGAATATGAGACAACGGGACAATACCTTCCACATCCAGTTCCAGATTCACGATAATCCCCTTGTTCAGGATACGCTCCACCTTGCCCTGGGTTGTTGTACCGATCTTGAACTTCTCCTTGATCTTGGGCCACGGATCCTCTTCCACCTGTTTCAGGCCAAGGGAAATTTTCCGCTCGTCCTTGGAGACATCCAGGACCTTGACCTGGACTTCATCACTCTTGGAGAGAATTTCCTTGGGATGCCGGATCTTCCGGGTCCAGGACATGTCGGACACATGAATCAGCCCATCAATACCCTCTTCCAGTTCAACAAATGCACCAAACTGGGTGAGGTTCCGGACGATACCGGTAACGATGGATCCCGGTTCGAATTTCTTTTCGATCTCTTCCCAGGGATCCGGTTCCAACTGTTTGACGCCCAGAGAAATTTTCTGCTCTTCCGGCTGGATATCCAGCACTTTTACATCGATTTCCTCACCGAGTGAAAAGACTTCCGAAGGATGCTTGATGTGTTTCACCCATGAAATCTCCGAGATGTGCACCAACCCTTCGATGCCCTTCTCCAGCTCGACAAAGGCGCCGTAATTGGTGATGCTGACCACCTTGCCGGTGACAACGGAACCCACGGGGTATTTCTCCTCCACGCTATCCCAGGGATGCGGCTGCAATTGCTTGAGTCCGAGAGAAACACGCTGTTTCTCTTCGTCATAATCGATGACCATCACGTCGATAACTTCTTCCAGATTGGCCACCTCCGACGGATGATTCACACGGCCCCAGGAGAGATCCGTAATATGGATCAAGCCGTCTATGCCACCGAGATCAACGAACACGCCGAAGTCGGTGATATTTTTGACGCGGCCCTGGAGCACCTGACCGACCTCGATATCCTTGAGGAGTTCTTTCCGGCGCTCTTTGAGATTCTCTTCCAGAATGACCTTCCGGGAGAGCACCACGTTTTTCCGCATTTCGTTGATTTTGACGATCTTGAAATTGAAGGTCTGCCCAACGTAGGCGTCGAAATCCTGAATCGGCCGGACATCGATCTGTGACCCCGGCAGGAAGCAGTTGACGCCGCTGACGTCCACCATCATACCACCCTTCACGCGGCGGACAATAGTTCCCTCGACTTCCTCGTCGTTGGCTTCGGCATTGGCGACCTTCTCCCACTGCTTCATAAAGTCAGCTTTGCGCTTGGAGAGAATCAGCTGGCCGTCTTCGTCTTCCAGAAAATCGATATAGACGTCGACTTCTTCTCCCGGCTCTGGCAGATCGTCACCTTCAAATTCTTCAATGGGGATCAGCCCTTCTGCCTTAAACCCGATATCCACCACGACTTCGCGCTCATTAATGGAGAGCACGCGGCCTTCAGTGATCTGGTTTTCGCCGATATCCTTTAACGTGTCTGACAGCAGCGAGCGAAGTTGCTCTTCCTCTTCGTCGGTCTCTTCACGCTTTTCGACTAACTCGTCTTTCGGAATGGTCTGAATGTCGTCAAGATCGAGGATGCCAAAGTCAGTGGTTTGTCCGTTGCCATCGGATTCCGGAGCAGCGGTTTCCTGTTCTTCTGCTGCCTCCGTCTGTTCATCACTTTCAGGTGCCTTCTCCTGTGTTTCTTCTACTTCTTCGACTTGTGTTTCCTCATCTTGGGTTTGTTGCTGTTTTTCTTCTTCACTCATGAAGAGTAACCTCCTGTGCTTCCTTCTCCCTCGCTCGCTGGACGATTAAGTCCACCTGGTCTTCAATGGAAAGGTTTGTTGTATCAATCAGAATAGCGTGCTCCGCGGCACGAAGCGGCGATTCATCGCGCTCGGAATCGCGAGTATCCCGATTGACCAGTTCTTGTTTAACGGTTTCTTTGTCTACATCTACCCCCTGATCGGCCAACTGAGATTTCCGGCGTTCCGCCCTGATGTCGAGGTCGGCATCCATGAAAAACTTGAGATCGGCATCGGGGAGTACCCGGGTACCGATATCACGTCCTTCCATGACCACCCCGCCATCCTTTGCGAGCGATCGCTGTAAATTCACCAGTATGGCACGCACCCCGGGGTTCTCACTTACAAGTCCCACCGACTTATCAATCCGTGGCTCGCGAATAGCATCGGTGACGTTCTTCCCGTCCAGCAACACTTCAAGCCGGTCACCGGTCCGGGTGAACTGAATCTGCACCTCAGCCGCCGCTTTCACTACCTGCGATTTATCCTTAATCGGGACGTTGTTGTTGAGAATGTGTAGCGTAATGGCCCGGTACATGGCGCCGGTGTCGACATAGGTATAATCCAGCCGTTCGGCACTGCGCCGGGCAGTGGTACTTTTCCCTGATCCTGACGGACCATCAATTGCTATAGTTAGTTTTGTTCTCATTTAGCTTTGGAATTTAGAAGTTTCCCCTTGCGATTGCAAACCGAATTTCAAGTGTTGAAAATAGTGTTATAGTGTTCGGGTATTCCCGTGTTATTGTTTAGATGCTCGAGATTCTTCAGTTTCCGCTCTCCGCGTTCTTCACTTTTTCACTCATCATTCATGATATTGAATTCTTTAGAAGGGGTCAGAACCGGGTGGGGTCCTCGGGATTGGTTCGCCGTTCCGCCGCAGCAGAGCATTGGATAATCGTCGGTTGGATATTCAATCTGTCCCCTTTTCCGGTTTCATACGCGCTTGTGTGGAACACCTGGACACTAATACGCAGTACGTAATACTAATCCCTTATACCCTTATACCCCTTTCTACTTTATCCGCGCGCCATCCTCTTCCTTATCCAGAATCCAGCTTACAATAGCGCCCAGCTCACTGGAGCCGAAGTCGAACTCGTATTTGTGTCGATGATAGAACTCAGATGAGTAGTCTTCTTCGCTGTCCTCCCCCATTTCCTCCAGTATGGCGGTGATCCTGTCCCGCCAGGCCTCCATGTTCTTTACTCGCAGATCCAGCCAGCCATTGTCCGCCCAGAAATCAACCTTCTCCGGCGTCGACTCGTAGAGGTTAACACCCTCAAATCGCGGAAAACTGAGATCCGGTCCGCGCAGAAAATCTTTACCACTGGGCATCAGGATTCCGGTACCGACTGACAAAATAAGCTGACGGAGATGATCGTCAGAGTCAATAATCCCGACCATGGATTCGGAGAGCGATTCCGCATCGTAATCCGGAATCTTTTTGATGTCACCGGTAATCCGCTTCAGCAGGTAAATTTCGTACAGGAGTTTCGTGATTTTCGGAGGGCCTAACAGTTCGAAGGCGATAGAGTGGGTTTCGTGTTCCTCCTCCAGGTGTTGCATTTTATTCACGGCCTTTTCCCGCAGGACACCGGCGCGATACGACGGATCAAGCACGGCAGAATCCAGCGCCGCCACCACATCTTTGCCGGTATTCCCACCTTCAATTTCCATCAGCGTTTTATCCGCGATCTCCTCCGGCGTCACAAATTCCATGAGCCCTTCAGAGGTAATAACCGAAAATTCGCCGGCGGAAAAATATCCGTTTTCCCCGGCATCGATATAGACTGACTCTACAACTTTGTCCTCCATTTCCTCCCAGTACTTATCCGGATGCCTCTCCAGATAGTCATCCATCCGCTTGGCATCCTCCACTTTGCAGTCGTACATGGGAATATAGGACCCGTGCCGCCGAATCTTCCCGTAACCGATCTCCTTCCAGGCGATGGCCGCCGACGGTTTAATCTCCTTCACCACCGGACCGCCCGGCGTCCGCGCCATAAGAAACAGCAACATGGTATGCGCTCCGGCTACCGACGACTTGCTCAACAAGAGTTTCGACGGCTTTTCCTCGCTGTGGGTAAACGGCACGTTCAGTCCCATACCGCCGGTCCCGCTGGTACCGATTTTCAAATAGCTGTCGGTGTCGAACTCCCACATGGCCGCGTGGAGAATCTGAATATGACGAATCAGCTGCGGGATATACTGGGATGCAATAAGCTGTTCCACGTTCTCAAGAATATGCTCTTCGTCTTCAATACTCCTCCCGGTGGATTTCAGGGAGTTCCGAATCTGAGCGACCCGTTCAAAAAGATTTTGATACGCAAATGCCGTTGCGGTATTAATACAATCAATAATAATGTGCGGTTGATATTTTTCCACCAATTGATAAAGGACTGAGGATGTCAGCACATCCTCGCTCAGGTCATCGTAGATATCCGCGATGAGTGTGGTGCGCAACTCCTGATCCGTATACATTTCCCCCCGGCCAACATCTTTCATGGAATCTCTGACGAAGATGTCTCCCCATTCTCCGACGATTTCTGCCCCGTATTTCATTGCCCGGGGCTCCAACGCTTCAACCACCTCTTCAGTTTCCCGTTTCCGCAGAGAGGTCACTATCAGTTGCTCCGGTCCCCGCGCCAAAATCCGCTTGCTAATGGCTCTGCCAACTAGCCCCCAGCCCCCCA
This sequence comes from Candidatus Neomarinimicrobiota bacterium, assembly GCA_021734025.1. Classification (NCBI taxonomy): domain Bacteria; kingdom Pseudomonadati; phylum Fidelibacterota; species Fidelibacterota bacterium. Next base: position 53,279 of record JAIPJS010000017.1, on the reverse strand, counting down.
GTACGAGTATTCGTTTGTCCCGGATATCCATAATTATTCCCCCGTTTTTAGCTGTTGCAATTCATCACTCGAGAGTCGCCGGTATTCTCCCGGCGCCAGTTCCCCGCAGTCCAGGCCGGCAAATTTAATCCGGTGTAGCCGCTCTATGCTGCATCCAAAATGTTTGAAAATGCGCTTTACCTCATGATATCTCCCCGCATGTAACGTGAGATGAGTCGCGCCATGGTCTTCTTTTTCCCAGAGAATTTGAAGTTCCCCGGATGCCGGCAGATCTTCTCCGATATCGATACCTTCCGCTAATTTTCCCCGAGCATCTTCCGGCAATTTACCGGAATAATATACCTCATACTTCCGCGGTACTTCGTTGGACGGATGGGTCAGCTTGTTGGCAAGTTCTCCGTCATCGGTTAGTAAAAGCACGCCGGTGGTATCGTAGTCCAGGCGTCCTACCGGATAAATCCTCCGCTCCGTGTCTATCAGATCGACGACCGTAGGTCGCCCTTTCGGATCGTCTACGGTCGATATCGATTTTTGCGGCTTGTGCAGGAGATAACAGATATACTTGTCTGGCAATTCGACCGCTTCCCCGTCGACGGTGACAGTGGCGGCGTCTGGCTCAACTTTGGTTCCGAGTTCGGTTACCGTTTTCCCATTAACCGCCACCCGGCCGTCAGCGATCAGGTCATCGGCTTTCCGCCGGGATGTTACTCCACATCTGGCGAGGTACTTATTCAGTCGCACTCGGTTCGGCGTCCGGAGCCTCGGGTTCTTCTAGCGCGATGTCGGTATCCTCGGGAATATCCTCGGATTCCAACGTCAGTTCGTCTATTTCCTTTAATTTAGGCAGATCTTTGATACTTTTCAGACCGAAATATCGTAGAAACTCATCGGAGGTCGCATAAAGTAATGGCCGACCCGGGGCATCCTCTCTGCCCTTGATGTCGATAAGATTCCGCTCCAGTAATGTTCGGAGTACACCGTCGCTGTTCACCCCACGGATGGAGTCGATGTCCGGGCGACTCACCGGCTGCTTATAAGCCACAATGGCCAGCGTTTCCAAAGCTGCCTGGGAGAGGCGCATCCGTGAGGAACTCACATAGAGCTGCTTCACGTACGGTTCGAATTCTTTCCGGGTAACCAGCTGATAGCCACCGGCCACTTCCATAATAAAAAATGCCCGCTCGGTCTCATCATAGTGGGTATTCAATTCTTCGACAATTGATTCGACCGGCACATCCTCCCCCTCATCAAAGCATCCCCGTATTTTTCCGGCGCTTACCGGATTCTCGGAAGCGAACAGCAACGCTTCTACTACCGATACATAATGATCCACAGCCATAATCGCTTAACCTATGCCTTCGCCGTTTCCATCCGGCGTTCAATGCGAAAGTCCTCGAAGATAGTTTCCTGAAAAATTGCCACTTCCTGGTTTTTAATCATATCCAGCAGTGCAATGAACGTAACAATGATCGTAATTTTATTATCCAGTTCTTTCATGATAGCGGAGAACATCACCTTACCGTCTTTCTGTAATCGATTTCTCAGATACTCGGACTGTTTCCGGATGTTGGTCTGCACCCGCTCAATATTGTGCGTCGGCGTTTCGGGTATATTGTCCAAAAGCCGCTTAAAAGTCTTCATCAATTCGTACAGGGTTACGTCATTCAGTACCTCATCAGGCCGGACATCCGTATCCACGTACGACAGATCCGGCTTCCGCTGAAAATGTTGCCTCTGATCCGACTCCCGAACCTTCAGAGTGCCGGCAAGTTCCTTGAACCGCTTATACTCCAGCAGCATTTCCACCAACTCGGATCGTGGATCCTCATAATCCTCATCATCAGGATCACCCGCCAGTTGGGGTAACAATGTACGTGCTTTCACCCGCATCAGCGTCGCCGCCATCCGGATGTATTCGCCAGCAATGCTAATATTCAATTCCCGCATCAAATCCAGGTATTCCAGGTACGAGTCAGTAATATACGCAATGGGAATATCATAGATATCGATCTCGTCCCTGCTGATAAAAAACAGCAGCAGGTCGAGTGGACCTTCAAAGACGTCAAGTTTAACTTCGTAGCTCACAAAAACCAGTTCGCTCGTGTTAATGTGTTATCGTATTAATGTCTCGCGTTTCTTATTCTATATCCTACTCATAATCTTAATCATGTTTTTCAATCTCGGTGATTTACATTTTCTAATTGAAAAACATGTTTTCATTACCTTGTACCCGCCGTTAGCCTAAATAAATGTATGGTTTCCAGGATTGTATCGGCTCGTCAATATGCTGCTTCAGGAACTGGATATAGTGCGGTTTTTTCGGCTGCTTCAGGAGCGGCATATTCGCCTGTTCCGGGGTGTTATCCCCTTTGGTGTTGTTGCACCGGATGCAGGCTGTCACCAGATTCTCCCAGGTATCCTTTCCGCCGTGTCGCTTCGGTGTGACGTGATCAATGGTTAGTTGCGAGTCGTGTTTCCCGCAATACTGACATTTAAATTCGTCACGGCGCATGATATTTTTCCGAGACAGGACAACCTCGTATCCACGGTAATTAATGTACCGTTTTACCCGAACGACTGTCGGCAGCGGGAATTCGTCATTGACGGAATGCACCATTACCCCATCACTCTCCACCAATTCCACGCGGTTCAGGTAGAGCATCACGATGGCGTGCTTTGCATTACAAATCTGGAGCGGCTCGTAGTTCTGGTTTAAGACCAGTACCTGTCTGTTGAGTATGCCGTTGCCTGACATCGGTTATTCCTGAATTATCCTTTGTGCACCTATAAACATTGCATCCAGCCGGGCGCTATAGTCAGATGCCTCTTTTTCAAATGAGTTCCGACGGACATAACCTGAACAATGAATAAATTCCGATTCGTTATAGGCGATGCCCACGTGACTCACTTTCTCCTTCTCTGCAAAAAACACTAAATCACCCGGACGGAGATCTTCCCGGCTGTCCAAATCTGTTCCCTGTTCCATTTGCATCCAGGTGTCGCGCCGTAAATTTATTCCATTGAGCCGAAACACCGTCTGCACAAACCCGGAGCAGTCGAACCCAAACCCCGTTTTGCCTCCCCAGAGATAGGAGGTGCCGAAAAAGCGCTCTGCAGTTTCCAGGATCTTGCTTCGAATATCATTGGATTGCCACTTATAGTCTGTATGAGGAACGAAGCCCCTGGTTCCGTCCGGAAGAGATACTTGCACCCAACCGTTATTCTCCGGCACTCCGGGTAATCGGGAACCGGCAGTGATCTGCCGCAAAGTCTTTGCACTCCGGGATGTGGCATTAAATATCCATCCCAACGGAGCGCGATAACTGTAATCCGGTGCCCAATCCTCCGGATAATCTACCAGATAAAATTCCTGAATCCAACCGGAGTAATCGTCCCACTGTGTAATGCGGAGCCAGTCTCCATCTTTGTTCTGGATTATGACTTTTTCACCGAGAATACACTGGGTGGTAACGGCAGAATGAAACGCCGGCTCGGCATAGACATTCGCCACACCGACATTCACGAGTTTTTCTGTTTCCGAATTGGTACTGAAAGCTGTATCTCCTTTCTAATTGCTTGGAAATTAGACGATTAGCCTAAAGATGTCAAGCGCAGAGGTTGCCGTCAAAACCCCCTGATATCGAGCGTTCATGTAGTCACAGTTGAAAACCGTCATATATTATGTGTCTGCCGCCCTGAATACTCTATTCAATAGCACGTAAACAGCGAACAGTAACCAATTGGCCATGACCAGTGAGGAGGTTCAAAGCGGCGATTGGTACGTGAGATTCAGCAGAAAAAAAGTGCACTGATTTGGTTGGTAGGCAGTCACCTCTTCAGAGGGAGATTTTTAAATTGTTAATGGGCACGTCATTCAAACAGGATATAGTTAATGGAACCTTCGGAGAGTGAAGAGTTCGGGGGAAGCAAAACAACCAACTTCGGCTCACTACCCACGAACGGTCTTTCGCCTATACTTATATCTTAAAACTACGGCTATTCAACATTCCCCGTAATTTTCAATTCCAGAGCTGCCAGCGCACACCAAGATAAAATATTGTAGCGGGCGGGCGCTGATCCAATGCATATATAAGATTATTTGCCGCGGCATTATAAAATGAAGTGGAAATGGTAAATGCCCCAATTTGTCCCTGGATAATTGCATGCATAAACACCGAGGATTCCGGATCACCGAACAGGGGATAGTGTGTCAGGCTCTGGAATCGGGGATTCCAGCCGACCGGCTGTCGTGATAGCAGTGTCCCGCCTTCCAGGTACACGTGCAGCAGGAGGTTATTATCAAAAAAGTAGCGCTGTGCCTGCATCCAGCCGGTGATGGTCTGCCGGGTCCAGAGTTCAGGGAGAATGTTGCTCACTGATGGATACACATCATACCGCCCTCCCAGTGCGAACTCCTCAAAAACCTGGAACTTTGCTGAGGCAAATAGCCCGGTGTGGTTACCGTCTACTGTCTCCAGCGTCAACGTGGAATCTGTCCGGGCAGCGGGCATGTTATACGCCAGACTGTGCCAGTTGGAGTATTGGGTAAACTCAGCTCCTCCGGTTACCGAAAGGAAATTAAAGGGAGTGATCTCCAGCGAGCTTGTGATGTTTTGGGTGCTTGTCTTTTCGACTGAGCTGGTGGGGATGGTGATTTTCTCCGACGTCTGCTCCCATTGGTACGGTATTGGAGTAACAGTACCTGCCAGTTCCACCGAGGCTGTAATCCAATCAAAAGGCTCATAGGATACATTGCCGTTCGGAAGGACGTATACTTCGTCACCTGTAGAAACCGTTACAATCTCCGGGTGGACCTTCACTGAGAATTCCCCGAAACGAATGGTGGCTCCGCCTTGCAACCGGTGCCAAAGTTCACGTTGCAGATTAGAACTACTGCCATCCAGCACATACTGAACTCCGGAATATCGCCATTGAATACCGATCGCATTATTTAATTGGAAATGATATCCGAGCCAGCCGCCGCGCTGCAGTTCGGTCATCTGTCCTCTTTCAGCAGTTTTGTTGAGCCAGAGACGTTGGGAGCCGAGACGCAACCCATAATCCCACTCCCCGAAGCGGGTTTGGGAGTTCCATCGCAGGAGATGCTGATACCAGCTGGAGGATTCACTCCCGAAACTGTTGGGGGCAGGCGTTGCTGTCGTCCACGTACTATTATCTCTGGCATAGAACGTACTGTACAAAAACCGGGTGGAATCGCTCACCCGGTGGTGCACTCCGAGATAATACCGCTCAGTTTCAAGACCGTCGATTCCGAATTGTCCGACGAAACCCTCCCCTTCTCTGGACAGATGCAGATGTGTATCATCAGTGATATCCGTGGCTACCCCTACAGATACGGCACTGAGTCCGTAGTCACCCTCTTTATACACAAGATCGACCATCGGCTCTTCCCGGCGTTCCAGCAGATGTGAACGCAAGGGATATCCGGTGGAATCGGTACTCACCGGCGCAATACCAATTAGGGAATGCTGCGGGAAATACCGGAGCGGCCAGCCCGGGCGGAGCCGGGTGTCGAGTTCCAGACCATGGATCAAAATGGTGCGGCCATACTGCGGTCCCGGCGCCATCTGCCAGTATCCGGAAGCGCCCGACTCTTCTCTGGGAAAAAAACCGACAGGACGCAGTATCGTCATCTGGTGAGATCTCGACCGGACGGCCCCGGGCACTGTCTCGGAATCCATAATAATTCGTGTACTGTCCGGATTCCTAACATGGAGTGAATCCAGCGGTTTTCCCGCGAGGTCTGTTCCAGGCACAATCGCAATCCCAATGATGAATATGACGCACAGATACTTCACCGGATGACTCCGGTTATTCCGAGTTGCGAATGGACGGCTTTGAGAATCGCCGGAACGATAACAGCGAAGATTGCGGCGTTGGAGATGACGTGCATGCTATAAAACAGTGCTCCGATGCCGAGCGTCGCCCAAATTTGGGTTTCGTTAAATCCGGCAACAAGCGGATAACTGATGGTGGTCAGGAAATCAAAAATGATGGTAAGTAATCCCCCCAGCAGACCCAGTGATACCGCTCCGCCGGCAGAGGCCAGAAAAAATACCTGTCCGCGTCTGGCAACACCGCCAACGAACCCTATGAGGCTCACTGAAATGACTTGGGCTATAAGCAACGGCGGAAACAAAAAACCGGAACCGGCGGGATTAATTCCGGAGAAGACGAGTTCGGCGATGAATCCGACCAACGCGCCCATTCCGGGCCCGAGCAGCCAGCCGGCAATAAACACGGTTGCGGAAATCATTTCGAAATTGGGGATGGCAACCAGGGCAAATCCCAGAGCCACGGCAAGTGCGATAAACAGTCCGGTATACGCGATGCGGCGGGTACTCACTCCTCGTCGTCCCCGACGCCTTTATGGAGTGGATACGGAAACAGTCTGGTTGGCAGCGTCCATTCGCCGGTATTGGTATCGTTTCGGAGCGTCATGAGGAACTGTTCCATTCTGGTGTCAAACCGATCGAGCATGGCTACCGCCAGCGCTTCTAACGTTGCCGGACGCTTCGGCGATCCCATGGCCGGCTCCTCCTGGTGCGCGAGGATGACGTGCTCCAGGCGAATCAATAAATCATCCGGAAATTCCGGGAAATAGTCCTCCACCGTCTCCCGAACCAAATCTCTGCCAAGCACAATGTGCCCTATGAATTGTCCTTCATCGGTATACTGGCGTTCAAAGTCCGACTTAATTTCAAGCAGCTTCCCTATATCGTGCAGGAATAGTCCCGCCAGAAACAGATCCCGATCCAGCTCGAAGTAGTGATCGGCGACGAACTCCCCCAGTTGAGTCAATGACCATACATGTTCCAGGAATCCTCCGCGATAGAGATGGTGATGCGAAACAGAGCCGGGGTGCGTGGCAATCTCCTCTTCGAAGTCGTGGTAAATCCGGCGGACGAGCTTCTGCAGGTGTTCCTCCTCAAAGGAATCAATGATCTCCTGTACCTTTTCCCACATTTGATCGGGATCGTACGTAGTCGAAGGAACAATGTCAGAAAATGCCCATCCGAACTTTTCCACCTGCCCTTCTTTGGCCGGGGTAATCTGCTCAACGACCAGCTGACGGGCATCGTTATACTCTTCCACTTCGCCGGTCACGGCCACCACAATCCCGGGATTCAGCCAGTCGAACGCCGCCTCGGGCACGTTCCACCACTTGGCAGAGACCGATCCGGTCTTATCGCTGAGAACGCAATCCAGGAAGGCGTCGCCCTTTCTCGTGGTACGACGATTCATCTGGGTCAGCTGATAAAACCCTTTGATACTGTCACCGGTACGGAAATTTTTTATGCGTGTGAGTTTCATGTCTACGTCGGCTGTAATTGCCTTTAATTAAGGGATTCACCCGGCCAAAGTCAAGGTGTGGTTGGACGGGAAAGAATGAATATCGAATATCCAATGCCCAATTTCGAATATCGAAGTGTGAAACGGATCCTTCCGGCGACGATCGCGTTAAGCGTCGTTGCCGGTGAATTGCTTACAACAGATGCCGAATATTGAACTGAAATAGCAAATTTTTGCAGATGTTGATGATAGTTCTCCGCCATTGAATGAGATTCAAAGGCTACCATTATTAACATCATAGTCTTATTGCGCGGTGATAAACTTCGCCGGGGATGCCTCCGGGAGGAGTCTCTGTCGGGACGCGACGCTTCCTCTCCGGCTATCCGAGTTTTCGTCCGCTCCCATGCACCGGGATATCCAACAGTAAACGCACCACGAAACGCTTTATCCCTTCTGCATTTCATAATTAGATAAATTTGATTTGGAGTATGAGTAAGATTAGGATTAGGATTAAGATTAGGATTAAGAAACCCAACTGCCCCCTATACCTCTATACCCTTGTACCCTATCACCATCCCATCAGAAACGGTGGAACGAGCAGGAGCAAGCCCGCAATCAGGAACAGGAACTCCAGCGGAAGAATCCACTTGGCCCATTTTTCCCAGGGAATGTCCGCGAGCATAAGCACGCCCATGGTGACCGCGGAAGTCGGGATAATGAGGTTGCTGAATCCGTCGCCGAACTGGAATGCCAGCACCGCCGTCTGCCGGGTGACGCCGACCAGGTCTGCCAGCGGCGCCATGATAGGCATAGTGAGCGCAGCCTGCCCGCTGCCGGAAGGAACGAAGAAATTCAGGAAGGTCTGGACGATGAACATCATCTGGGAGGCGACAATCGGGTGAAAGTCGCTCACGATTACTGAGAGTGAATGGAGCATGGTATCGATGATATGCCCGCCCTGCGCCACCACTAAAATACCCCGTGCCAGTCCGATGATGATTGCCGTCCCAACCAGCGTCTTGGCGCCGTCCTCGAAGGCGTCCGCCACATCGTTGATGCCGAGTTTCCCCACAATACCCACTGCGATCCCGGTGGCAAGAAACACTGCGGCAATCTCCTCGATGTACCAATGATAGGTGAGCACACCGAAGATCAGCACACCCATACCGGCAGCGAACGTCCAGAGAACGCCCTTGTGTCGCCTGGACAGTCCACCGAAGTTTTCGATTTCATCGGTATCCAGATCCGCTCGCTTCTTTTCATCCTTCTCGTACATGACGCTTTTTTCGGGATCCTTTTTGATCCGAGCGGCATAGATCATCACAAAGGCAATCGCGATTCCCGTGATAATAACCCAGGCGACAAATCGATACTGGAGTCCTGAAAACAGCGGCACCTCCGCAATTCCCTGGGCAATACCGATGGTGAATGGATTCAGAAACGCCCCGGCGAATCCGGCGCCGGCGCCGATAAACGGTATGGCTACACCGACGATGGAGTCGTAGCCCAGTGTGAGTGCCAGTGGTACAAATATAAGCACGAACGGAATAGTCTCCTCGCTCATGCCGAACACCGCGCCGCCCAGCGAGAACAGCAGCATGAACAGTGGGATAGTCAGGATCTCTATGAGACGGGAACTTTGCTGCGCCTTGGCCAGCCCCTTGATGGCAGCGTCGATGGCCTTGGTCTTTTGGAAAATTCCGAACGCGCCGCCGACTATCAGCACGAATCCGATAATCAACGCCGCCTCCACAAATCCCCGGATGGGCGCCATTAATACCGCACCGATCCCCTGGGGATTGCTCTTCACGTATTCGAAGGAATTAGGATCAACCAGCTGGCGGCCTTCCACCTCGACCCGGGCGTATTCCCCACCGGGAATCACCCATGTAAGTGCAGCCATTACAATAATCAGCGAAAAGATAATAAAGAACGTATTTGGCGCTTTGAAGCGGGATAATTTCATTCGTCTTAGTCCTGTGTTTGTTCGGAATATCAGAATGCGTATTATACAAAAAGGTGTGGGGGAAAGCGAAATAGTAAGTTTTCAAGTGTTAATGTGTTCGGGTGTTCAAGTTAACAACAGTGCTGGTTACTCTTAATCCTAATCTTACTCCCAATCAATTTTCTGTGACGTCCAAAAACAACTCGAGAAAGTTTTTATCCACATAGAAAGGTGAAAACAGATACACAAGCGGAGTTTTACCAACAACTAACTACAAACAAACGGAGTAAGATTAAGAGTAGGATTACGATTAAGAACTTCTCCAACTAAAACACAATAACACCGTAACACTGGCTTTTATACACCAATTGCTTTCTCTCCCCGGCCTCACTATCTTCATATCTCTTTTTTGAGATCATTTATGATTACCCGAATTATTATTACATCCATTCACCGGTACCAAGTTTCCCCCAACATCTATGCAAATAGAGTATTCTTTACAGGAGGAGTCCGATGAAACGATTGACGCTAATAATAGGAATAGCAGGAGTGTTACTAGTTATGTGTAGTCAGCCACAGCAAAATCCGTTCTTTGTCGAGTACAACACACCGTTCGGCGTGCCGCCATTTAGTGAAATCGAGGAAGAACACTATATGCCGGCGTTCGAGGCGGGAATCGAGGAGCAGGCCAAAGAGGTGGAGGCTATCGCTTCCTCAGAGAACGCGCCGACCTTCGCTAATACTATCGAGGCACTGGAGCGTTCAGGTGAGTTGCTGGATAAAGTGAGCAACGTCTTCTATAACCTCACCTCGGCGCACACCAACGACGAGATGCAGGATCTCGCCAAAGAAGTGGCTCCCAATCTTTCGTCGCATCATGATAATATTTTACTAAACGCACAGCTGTTTGACCGGGTTAAAACGATCTACGATCAGCGCGAATCCCTGGAACTCACCGCGGAACAAAACAAACTTCTTGAGGAATACCATAAGATGTTCGTGCGAGGGGGCGCAAACCTGAACGAGTCCGACAAAAAGAAACTCCGCAAGATCAACGAGCGGCTCTCGGTGCTTTCGGTACAGTTCGGGGATAACGTTTTAAAAGAGACAAATAAATTCGAACTCGTTATCGACGACCGGGAAGACCTGGCAGGCCTGCCGGACGGCGTCATCAGCGCTGCAGCCGAGGCCGCCGAGGAGCGTGGCAATTCAAATAAGTGGGTGTTTACCACGCACAAGCCGAGCCTGATTCCGTTCCTCCAGTACTCCGAAAGACGAGATCTCCGGGAAAAAATGCTGAAGGCATATATCAACCGTGGGAACCACGGCAACGACCTGGATAACAAGGAAATCGTAAGGGAAATGACCACTCTCCGCATCGAGCGGGCAAAGTTGCTTGGATTTCCGACTCACGCTCACTATGTCCTCGCCGATAACATGGCCAAGGAGCCGGAGCAGGTCTACGAGCTGATTGATCAGATTTGGGAACCTGCGCTGGAGCGCGCCAAAGAGGAAGCCGAAAACCTCCAGGCGCTCATCGACGAGGAAGGCGGGGACTTCGAACTCCAGCCGTGGGATTGGTGGTATTACGCCGAAAAAGTGAAGCAGCAGAAATATGCGGTGGACGACGAGATTCTGCGCCCGTACTTCCAGTTGGAAAACGTCCGTGAGGGCGCCTTCATGGTGGCCAAAAAACTGTACGGCCTCACCTTCGAGGAACGCAATGATATTCCGACCTATCACGAAGATGTGAAGGTTTACGAGGTCAAGGAAGCAGACGGTTCCCACGTGGGAATTCTGTTCACCGATTATCATCCCCGGGCTTCGAAACGCGGCGGGGCCTGGATGAACGAATACCGCACCCAGGAGAAGCTGGACGGCGACATCGATCCGATCATCACCAACGTGTTCAACTTCTCCGAGCCGAGCGGCGGCAAACCGGCGCTTCTGACCTTCGATGAAGTCTCGACACTGTTCCACGAATTTGGCCACGGTCTGCACGGACTCCTTTCGGATGTTACCTATCCGATGCTGGCCGGCACAAATGTTCCCAGAGATTTCGTGGAGATGCCGTCCCAGATTATGGAGAACTGGGCATCCGAGCCTGAAGTGATGAAACAGTATGCCAGGCACTATGAGACCGGCGAACCGATACCGGACGCACTCATCGAAAAAATCCGGAAGGCCCGCCACTTTAACCAGGGATTCGCCACGGTAGAGTATCTGGCCGCGGCGTATCTGGATATGGACTGGCACACCCTCACCGAGCCGGTGAAGCAGAGCGTTAACGAATTCGAGAAGGAATCCATGGATGACATAGGACTCATCGATGAGATAGTTGTCCGGTATCGAAGTCCGTATTTCCAGCACATCTTCTCCGGCGGCTATTCCTCCGGCTATTACAGCTACATCTGGGCGGAAGTACTGGACGCCGATGCGTTTCAGGCGTTCAAAGAGAACGGCCTCTTCGACACGGAAACCGCGACCAAATTCAGGAATAATATCCTGGCAAAGGGCGGCACCGATGATCCCATGGATCTGTATAAAAGTTTCAGGGGACGAGAACCGGGCATCGAACCATTGCTGAAACGGCGGGGATTGAACTAAACTTCGAAGATAACCGTCGGTGACCCTGAGAGGGCTCACCGACGGTTATTCTCCTCGTGTATTATCAGACCCTTTCCTCAAAGAGATCCCTGTGGGACAGTGCTCGAGGCCCTGAAAGGATCATAAGAATACAGTCGAAAACAATACCAGTCATCCTGAGCGACCCCGACTTGTCGGGGGAGTCGAAGGATCTCGTGGTTGTCTCTCAAGAGGTTGGCTTTACGAGATTCCTCGACTCCACTTCGTTTCGCTCGGAATGACTTATACTTTTTGCTTTTAATATTTTCTAATTTCTGGCGAAAACCGTTTTATCGGAGGAAGCCAAGGATTAAGGAAACTCGTAATTTAATCGGCATTTTCACCGCCAGGGATTCCGCCAATATCACTGCACTCCGGGCTATTTGAATTATTTTCCGTCTCACATTCTTGAGACTCCATTCACCATCATTAGAGTCCCCGAGTGTGGAAGGGACAACAAATCGTGTAGCCGGAAATGAAGGGTTGTTCTGTTGAAGCGGAATCTCCGGTCTAACTCACGAGATTTCTCCGCTTCGTTCACCTTTTAAAAACCAAAGGCTCACTTCGGTCGAAATGACAGGTAATATTAGATGAGTGGAAGCAGTAGAGACATAGCATGGAGGCAGTGTGAGAATGCATTGTCAAGGAATTTTTTCCTCTGAGCGTAGTGAAATCCCACTCGATAAAAATCTTCGATAAGCCATTGTTACTATTGTATGTAGCGACGTTTCCCCCGACATCTCGGGACAGGCAAGAAACGTCTCTACCAGAAGGAATATGTGATGATTACTCACAATTGTTCCCTTGCGTATTTTCACACACCCTGCATGTTACGTCGTTACATCTTGATCTAGTTTAACCAAATCTATTAATCCGTGGTCATCCGTTTTTTCCACGTCATCTGCGTGCCATTCTTTTAACCTTCTCCACATACCCCTCCGCATCAAACTTGCGCTTTAATCCGTTCGCGTTCATATAGCGCACCTTGCCATACACAGGTCGTTCCTTCCAGCCCTGGTCGTGGTTCCCGAAGCACCAGGCCACGCCGGCGTAGCCGTTGGGATTCCGGCCGTCCAATTCGTACGTGTTGTTGAGAAAGATGGCTATCTGGTACGCCTCCTGCGGTGACTCCGACCACTCCAGGATCTTCTTGCCCCAGTACATCCGCATGTAGCCGTGCATTTTGCCGGTCTTCACCATCTCCATTTGCGCGGCGTTCCAGTACGGGTCGTGGGTCTTGGCGTTTTCGAACTCCTCTAGAGAGTAGAGATATTCGCGCTCGTCATCGGCGTGCTTATCCAGTGATTTCTTCGCCCACCCCGGAAGACACTCAAAATTGTCATAGTTCTCGTCATAATAGCAGAAATTCATACTCAGTTCCCGGCGGATGATTAACTCTTCCAGGTATGACTCCTTTCCGGGACTTTCGGTTTCCTCAACCTGCATCGCAATATAGAGCGGCGAAATCTGCCCAAATTGCAGATAGGGGCTCATATTGGAGAGATACTCCTTCGTGGGATCGTTTCGCAGGTTATCATATTGATCCAACCTGTTTTCGATGAATTCCCGGAGATGTTTCTTCGCTTCCGAAGTTCCGCCGGTGAAAGTACCAACTGGTGGAACACTCGGATCGATATCCAGGCTGGCAAGTGCCGACTCCACATCATCTATGGCAAAGGACTCAAATTTGATGTCCAGTGAGTGGTGATGCAATACCACCGGTTCGACGGGCTTCAGGTACTCCTCCAGATGCCGGTGAATCTTTGGTCGGATCGTGCGGGCGGCGTATTCCCGCTTCTCCGAGGCGACTTCTACCGGGACAATGACGCCTGTCTCCACCTGAATCAGCGGTATTTCGATACTTTCCGCAACCTCGCTCCGCCATACCCGCTGGAACCGGAGGTACCCTCGATCGGTGACGACGAGAACGGCATCTCTGGCAAATGCTATGGCCGCCCTTGCCGGCGGCTGGTGCCGGATGACCATTCGGATGCCGCGTTCAGCGAGCGATTGCTGTGCCTCCTGCAAGCCCTGAAGCATGAACGCGTAGTGCCGCTCGTTAGCGTCGGGATAATCATCGGTGATCCCGAAGACCACGATGAGCGGCTTTTCCATCGCGTTTGCTCGTTCGATGGCATACTCCAGCGCGTGATTCCACTCCGCCCGCTGAGAGGCCTGCATCCAGTAGAGGACGTACGAGCCGTCCGGACTGATGCTCTTGTTGTTTAATCGCTGAATTCGGTTCGGGTGGATTTTGGATTGCATTTCGTTGCGACAATAGCCTTAATGGGCCAATCATTTGTAGTTTATCTTTATCCCCGGGCTGCCTCATGGAGATCCCTTTGGGAAAGCCCGGGGCTATTCATATGAATGAATAGCGACAAAATTGACTAGCCCCGCCATCTATGGCGGGGTTAAATGGCACAAAACAAATGGGGCTTCAGCCCCAAACAGCGCAATTATTCTCCAAATCGTTCCCGCAAAATCCGGTGTCTATATTCAAAAATCTCCCGCAATTGTCCCTTCACTTTGACTGCGTGTACAATTCTTCCAATTATCCCAAACGGCAGTCCATAGTGGAGAATATCCCTGATTTTCGTCCCGTTTTCAACCTCGCTGAAATGATGCTGATGATACCAGAACCTGTACGGACCGAACCGCTGCTCGTCGATGAAGTATTCCCCTTCCCTCACCTGGGTGATTTCGGTGATCCAGTTCATCGGAATGCCGAACAGCGCGGTGACCTTGTACCGGATAAGCATTCCGGGATACATCTCCCCCTCGTCATGCGATTGTATGCTGAACTTCAGCCACGGAGGCGTAATTTCCTCCAGGTTGGCCGGATCCGAGAAAAAATCCCACGCCACGTCGAGAGAAATCGGCAATACCTGCGTTTCATCCATATTGTAAACTTTCAAAGTCACCTCTATAAAATTATTAAATCAGCGCCAACCCAAAATACAATATCTGGGCAAAATACATATGCATCAAAATCTTTGGAATTTTTGACGGAAAAATCTTGAGCAGGTCTCCAATGGAAAGGAAGATGAGTCCGCCCGCAAACCAGGCAACATAATTCCGTATCGGAACCAGCACGCCTTCCCACTCCCAGTAGCCGAGTTTCATTGCGGCTAGTTCTAATATCACATCAAATGTCACCATAAAGAGCGCTCCACCGATTACCAGTCCCCATCCCCGCATTCCGGATCGAAGCCTCCCGACCACAGCGGTCGAAGAGAGCATCACCGTCAGCCAGGCAAAGCCGATGGCGACCGGCACTCCGGCGACTTGCGGTTGAAGTACAGTGCCGTAATGGTACTCGCCGAAGACCACTCCGGTTTTTACGCCGATCCACTCCAGGAGAAAACTCCCCGCGATCACGAACGTTGCCCAACCTATATACCGCCATCGCTGATTTTCAGATAATGTGTGATACCACTCCCATGCAGTCCAGACACCGAGTCCAATCAGCAACGGCCCGGCTAGCCAGGCCATCGCTGACTGAAACAATCCCAGCAAGTGCCAGAGTCCGCCGGCGCCGAGGAGGAGGTAGAGGGTAGTGAGTTTAATTTTATGCTTCATTTTTCACTTTCTTTGTATAACCGATCCTTCCAGGGTCTTAACCCCTGTCCCACAGGGGTCTCTTTGAGGTAAGTGTTACTTTGCACTCAAGAAAAAAAGTGCAAGTCATCCCGGAATATTTGAATTATTTTTCCATTCCTATTGGATTTTCACGAGATTTTTCCGCTTCGTTCACCTTTTAAAAACCAAAGGTTCACTTCGGTCGAAATGACAGGTTGAACCTGGTTTTTCATCTCCCAATTTTATCGACCCTTCCAGGTCTTGCCCTCTGTCCCACAGGGATCTCTTTGAGGTAAGTGTTACTTTGCCGGAAATTTAAACCACCCAGTGTAATTGACGAGATCCCTCGGCTTCGGTTCTGAAGAACCTCCGCTCGGGATGATGACTCAGCTGAACTACATAATTGCCCCATTCCCTATCCTACAACTCCGCGCTGAGTCCAATCGACGGCAAAATCCCGATGCCCTGCCGGTCAACGACTTCGTCCTCCCAGAAGTCGTAGCGCGGCCGTACCTGGATCCGATTGTTGTAGATGTTCTGAATATCGATGAATGCGATGAATGTCCAGCTCTCAAAATTCCAGTACCGATTCAGCCGAACGTCCAGATGATGTCCCGGTTCGAGTCGCTTCGACAGGTATTCTTCCGGCAGATTCTGAATCTCCCCGCCGTTCTCCGATGGCCGATATACCGGCGTATACGGTGCGCCGGTGAAGAACCGGAATTTGCCGCTCATTTCCCAATCCGCGTTAAACTTGTATCCGCCGTACAGGTTGAAGATCCAGCGCTGGTCGAATTCGCCGGGCTGCACCCTGCCGTTGCCGGCAGTGAATTCACTCTTGCTGTAAGTCAGACTAGCCTTCCCGTAATGTGGCACCTCGGAGTATTTTTTCTGCAGAAACAATTCGAATCCGTAGGCGTGGCCGTACGCTGTTGATTCCATGGGAAAATAGCCGAAGGACTGGAAATCGTTCTCCCGTCCGCCGAACCCGGTGCCGGTGTTTGTAATCACCAGATAATCGGTGCCGGGTGTGGCGCCGGTGGGTAGATCCTGGTAATCCTTGTAATAGGATTCTACCGAAAGCCGCAGATCCTCATCGAGCAGATAGTCGAATCCGACCACCGCCATGTTATTCCGCAGCGCCTTCAGCTGGGTATTCACATCGTTGATCACCCAGACGTACGAGGGCGCCTGATAGTAAATCCCGGCGCTGGATTTCAGGCTGAATACCTCATTAAACGCGTACCGCATCTTGAATCGCGGCGCCACGTACCATGGCTGATCCAGGAAGGTGTAAATATCCGCCCGGATGCCTGTTGAAACTTCCAATTTTGGTGTGATTTTCCATTGAATCTCCGAGAAGAGCGCGTTCTTGAATGCGTCGGAATTCTCCTCCAGCCGCTGCGGTATGCCCAGCGAATTCACCGGCACCTGATCGCCGTTCCGGTTGTATATGGTATCTGCGAAAGTAGTGGTGTTCTCATTCCGGACATCCTTGACCGATGCGCCGCTCAGCAGGTTCACACTGTTACTCAGCCGCCAGTAATGTTGCAACTTCAGGTTCGTCTCCACTTCGGTAGCTTCGCTGCGAAAATATTCCGTCTGGACTGAATCCACCTGGCTGAACTGGAAATCCGTATAATTGTTACTCAAGGTGAAATCCAGATACCCGCTGCCCAGCAGATGGCGGTAGTTCAGTCCGCCGATCCAGCGGTTCTGCGAATTGTCCATAATACCTGCGTTGAACACCCGGCTCTCCAGGGTGCTCTGATCCCGGTTGACTTCGTCGTAGGCGCCGATACCCAACACAAAGAGTTTATCCGTAGGTGTCACATCGTAATTGGCGACGAAATTCCAGTCGGTATATGTCGGAACGAACGGCAGTCCGTTGGCCTCGAAAATGAGATCCAGGTAGCTCCGACGGATGGAGTAGATGAAATTGCCATCGTTACCCAGCGGACCTTCGGCATTTAGCCCGTACTGTGTAGCGGAAACTAAAACCTTACTCCCGAACCGGTCTTCCCGTCCGTCGGCCATATCCAGCGCCAGCACAGAGCTCATCTTGTCTCCGTATTGCGCGCTGAATCCGCCGGTGGAGAAGTCCACTTTATCCACAAAATCCAGGTTGATAAAACTCAGGGAGCCGCTTCCCGTCCCCTGGGAGCCAAAATGATTAATGTTGGGGATTTCTATATTATTGATCAGGTATAAATTTTCCGACGGGCCGCCGCCCCTCACCAGCAAGTCGTTTCTGCCACCATCGTTATTTATGGCTACTCCCGGCAGGGCTGCCACCGTTCGCACCACATCCTCGAAGCCACCGGGAAACCGTCGAATCTCTTCCTTGGAGAGTTGGATCTTGCTGGTCTGGGCTTTTCGCAATTCCTCAAAATAACCTGCGGTCACAACGACCTCTTCTCCCTCTACTGCCTGCGGCTGGAGTTCGGCGTTCTCCTGCGCCGGTTTGTTGCGGGTGACGATGACGTCCGTCCGGAGAAGTGTTTCATATCCGATATAAGAAAAACGGAGCCGCTCGGTACCGATCGGCACGCCCGTTATGCGGTAAAAGCCTTCCATATCGGTAGATGCCCCGAGGTCGGTATCCACCACGACCACGTTTACACCGATGAGCGGCTCCTGGGTTTTGGCATCCACCACAGTGCCCTGAATGACGCCGGTCTGCTGGGCATGCGTATGCTGTACACCAGTAACTGTTATCCCCAGAACGGCTGCAAATATTATCGAAATACGTTTCATCATCACTTTCCTTTTTACCAATATCTTCATGATTTGTGATTAAAATTACCCACGATTATACAGCGCAATTGTTCTGTCCTTCCAGACCACCGCATTGCTCTTTGTTTTAAAAAACGAGTTGACGGCTATGTAGGCAAAGATGGATATACTCACCGGGTGCAATACCGCGCTGATCACCGGCGGATGCCAAAACCTGACCGCCACAATAAGCCGCATAACTCCTTGTAACAGGACACCGACCGTTCCAACGATACTGAATCCGGGGACGAATACCAACACGTACGGAGTAATGGTGACAAAAAGCACGATGGCCACCAGAATAAAATACGGCCGGGTTCGCCGGTTCATCAGGCTGAACAGGTTTTTAGTAAATCCTTCTTTGATGGCATTGAACGATTTATACATGCGGCCGAAAACCACCCCGGTTCCCGCCATTGTCAGCATGGGAATTCCGGCCTGTTTTACCCGGCGCGCCAGTGCGGTATCCTCGGCAATTTCCCGACAGACTGATGCATGTCCCGCCACCGCGTTATAGGCTTCTCTGGAGAAGGCCATCCACTGGCCGTTTGCTGCTGCCAGAGATGGAAATTTCGTATAATATGTCAGCCAGAGCGGCAATCCCGCGTAAACCAACAGATCCATAATCGGGATGATCATCTGCTCGGCGAGGGTATGAGTGCTCTGTTCCGGGAACGCCGAAAGCATTCCGAGTTCATACTGTTGCATCCATCCGATAGTTCTGGAAATCGCATCGTCCCGGTACCAGTTATCGGCATCCGTAAAGAGCAAAATATCTCCGGTCGCTGCTGCACTCAGCTGATGGCACGCCCAGTTCTTCCCCGACCATTCTTCAGGAAGCGGTTCACCGGGGATATAGTGCACCCGGGCGTGTTCCTCCGCAAATTCCCGGATTATGTCCGGCGTTTTGTCGGTGGAACCATCGTCCAGCACCAGGATTTCGAAGTCCCCATAATCCTGCTCAGTCAAAGTCAATAGGCAGCGCGGTAAGGTTTCCTCTTCATTGCGGACAGGCACCAAAACCGAGACTTTCGGCGAATCCTTTACAGGAAAATGCTTCTGTAATCTGGGTGTAAACACCGCATTGAACAGTGCGACAAGTAACAAAAGTCCCAGTGGAACGAGCAATAAGATTGAAAGTACGGTCATGACATATCGCCTTTCCAGAGATGTTTAATGCCGCTCCAGCGCTGGTCTGCCGACCGCCTTCCCTGAAAAAGCACCTGCTTCCGTTCACCTGCATCCACCGTTTGTAGCAGCCTGTCCAAAAGGCTTTCCTCCTCACCTGCAAGCCAGTCCACTCCCTGGAAGGAACTGGAACTGACTTCACACGTCTCCCCGAAGAGGATAAACACTTCCGGATACTGCTGATCGATGAATGTCACATATATAGCGAGCGGAAGCAGGCTGACTGCACCCACACAATGATTGATAATCCATTGCAATCCAGGCTTGTACTCCAGCGGTCTCCGATGCCACGGCTCTAATTTTCCCTGGGGAAAGATGCAGGCCATCGGGCCTGGAACTTCATCACGCGCAAGTAATTCGGTAGTGTACCGTAGCGAATTGAGAGCATCCCGGGTGGACTTCAGATTAATCGAATAGGCGCCGACCTTCCGGAAAAAGGGAAACCGGGAGAGCTGCTCTTCGGTCATCATCAGGTAGAGATCCCGGTTCAGTAATTTCTCATTGAGTGCATAGACGAAAAATCCGTCCCACCACGTGCTGTGATTCGGCGCCAGGATCACCGGGAGTTTCGGATCAATTACTGGGACTTCTCCTACCAGAGATATCCCGGCGAAGTGCTTTCGCAGCGACCGGAACACGTACCTCCGGAACAGCTGATCCGCCCACCATGTTTTCTCTGCCTTTATCATTTCTTGTCTCCCAAATCCTTAGGTTCCTGCCGGGAGAAGCCGTTCCTGGGCCACCAGGACTTTGGTTCGCACCACTTCCTGGATCAGGATGCCGAACTTCTGGATCTGCGGGACGAATACCCGTCCCTGGAAGGGATCGTAATTCTGAGCTTCAATTTTCCGGAGAATTCCCCGATAGATTTTGCTTGCCGAATGGATGGCAAACTGGGCGTTGGTCGCCAGCATGTTGATGCCGGGATTGGCCTCGCGGTAATACCGGTGCGCCCGATCCACCTGAAACTGCATCAATTCCCGAAATTCAGGCGACATTTCTCCCCGGAGGATAGCTTGCCCGGAAACGCCGAACTGCTTCAGTTCATCCTGTGGCAGATAGATACGGCCACGTTCGGCGTCCTCGCGGACGTCCCGGAGGATATTGGTCAGCTGCATGGCAATGCCCAATTTCTCTGCGTACTCAAATGCCGCCTCGTCCTTGTAGCCCAACACGGAAGTCATCATCAATCCCACCACACCGGCAACGCGATAGGCAAACAGGTAGAGTTCGTCGAACGTTTTATAGCGATCGATTTCCAGATCCATCCGGACGCCCAGGAGCAAATCTCTGGGATATTTCTCCGGAATCCCGTACCGCTTGGCCACGGCGATAAACGGGCGGAGTATCGGATGCTCGGATTCGCCGGTTCGATACGCGATGCTGAGTTCCTCGTGCAGGTAGTCCACTTCTCGGATTAGCTCGTCTGCCGACCGATCCCTGGGATTATCGATGAGATTATCGGCATAGCGACAAAAACCGTACAGGCCGAACGTGGCCCACTGCTTTTCCTCCGGGAGCAGCCGGGTGGAGAGATAAAACGACTTGGAGTGATGCGCCGTCAGATCTCTGGCGTGCTCGAAGGCGACCCTGTTTTCCCCGGATTTCCAGTACTTTTTCATGATGGCCTCACGTGGTTTTCAGTTGATTTTTTCGTATATCTTCCAGAATGGCATTCTCCGTGGCCTCCGCCGTCAGCAGGACGCCCGGGACGCCTGCGCCGGGGTGGGTGCTGGCGCCAACAAAGTAAAGTCCGCCGATATCATCGCTGCGGTTATGGGGGCGGAAAATCGCCGTCTGGGTGAGCTTCGGCTCCACGCCCCAGGCGCTGCCGAGATGGGAATTTCGTTGCTCCTGAAAATCCTTGGGAGTAAAAATTTCCTGCACCTCGATGTTGGTGCGCAGGTCCTCCAAGCCGAAATCTTCCTCCAGGAATTGGAGGATTTTATCGGCGTACGTCTGCTTCATCTCTTCCCAATCAATGCCGCTATCGAGATTGGCTACCGGAATCAGCACGTACATACTTTCGGCTCCTTCCGGCGCCATCTCAGAATCGGTGCGGGTCGGCACGTGCAGGTACATGGAGAAATCGTCCGGCAGAATCTTCCTGTCAAAAATGTCCTTCACAAGTTCTTTGTAACGTTCCGAGAGTATCAGAGTGTGGTGCTTCAGTTTGGGATACTGCTTTTTCACACCCAGATACAGGAGAAAGGCGCTCATGGAATAGTCCATTTTTTCCACCTTGCGATCCGACCATTTCGATCGGTGCTCCGGCTTTACCAAGTTGCGATAGGTATGCGCAAAGTCAGCGTTTGAGACCACTACGTCAGCGTGGTAGAAGTTATCGTCCGTCCGGACTCCTACAGCCTTTCCGTCCTCCACTACGATCTCTGTGGCAGGCGAATTGGTGTGAATGGTGCCGCCGGATTCGGTGAATACTTTGGCGAACGCTTCCACCAGGCTGTACATGCCCCCCTTGCTGAACCAGACGCCGCCGGTTTTCTCCAGGTACGGGATCATCAAGTAGACTGAAGGAGCCCGAAACGGACTCCCGCCGATAAACAACGGATGAAACGAAAACGCAAACCGGTGCCGCGGATCTTTAAAATGACGTTTGACGAACGTGTGAGCCGGCAGGAGGGCCTTCAGCTTCAATGCTCGCGGTAAAAATTCCAGCATGGTGCCCCAGTCCTGGAACGGCGTCGAACCGAGCCCGTCGGTGATCACGGCGTTGTAGAGTTCCCGGGATTCGTTGATGAATTCGTCGTAGTTTTCTGCATCCCCGGGATTGAATTGCGCCATCTGACGCTTCATATCGTCGGAATCGTCCGTGTAATCCAGATAAGTTCCGTCGTGATAATAGATCCGGTAGAACGGATCCAGTTTGGTCAGATCCAGATAGTCCTCCATCCGTTTCCCGGCGGAACTGAATACACCCTGGATAATATCCGGTGCGGTGATCAACGACGGTCCCATGTCGAAGGTGTAGCCGTCCCGCTTCAGCTGGTAGGCGTGTCCCCCGACTTTTGCATTCTTTTCCAGAAGCGTAGTGCGGTAGCCCCGCGACTGCAAACGGATAGCCGTTGCCAGTCCGCCAAAGCCCGCTCCGATTATGACTGCTCGTTTCATTGGTTTTCTCCGTGATTGGGTGTAGTGTTCGTGTGGGTTGTTCTTGTGTATATAACCGTTACCAACAAAATAAGGCCGTAGCCGTAGAGGAAATCCTCCACCGGAATAGTGAAAATTTTAAGTCCTGAGAGGACGTCCGGATTGTACAGCACCACCGGCCGGGCGGTGAGGTATCCGTTAAACACTAAAATGAGTCCCGTAACGATGGCTAAAAACGTGTAAGTCACCTTTTGTGTTAACAATTGTGCACCAGAGAATCGGTCCGCCAGCGCCACAACACCGATGGTTATCAGCACGAGCGCCGTGTAATCTCTGGAAGTGACAATGAGAAAGAGTATTCCAGCCGCACCGATTGCATAAAATATCGGGTAAATTAAGGAAGTCCTTTTCAGCAAGGCCCATTCCCTTTTCCGGAGTACTTCCCAGATGAAGAGACAGGCGAACGGGACGGTGAGGAAAAACAGTATCTCCCCCGGCGGCAGCAGGAATCCCAGAGATGCCAGGGTGTGATCCTCGCTGAACTGCCAGTGCTTGCCGGCGACCAGCAGATCCCAGAGAAGGAACGGGAGCGCCGCTGTTACAGAAGCGATGATGGCAGCCCGCCACTTCGTCACGTACCGCACCGTTCGCTCAAAACTGAGCGCCACCGGGCCGGCTGCCACAATCGCGTTAAATATGAGATATTCGTAGATCATCCGTTTCCGAGTTCCTTGGCAATTGTACTGAGGGTCATCATGTCACTGGAATCCAGATTGGCGTTGGCTCGCAGGAATTCAATGACGTTTTCCATCATATCCGCGTCATATTGATCCGCATGCTCCGGCAGGAGAGCTACTATCTGCCTGAATGCCTCTTGCGCCTCTTTGCTTTTGCCGAAGAAACTCGGCAGGTGATAGCAGGTTGAACCGTATATAAAGAGTGATTCGATATCATTCGGATTGGCAGCGACGCCGGACTCCATCTGGTCAATTCCCTCCATGACATATTTGTATTTCTTCTGCGGCCAGAGAGCGTGCTTGCCCCGGAGTGCGGTGAGGGCGCCGATGTAGGTTTGGGCACGGCCTCCGTATTCCTGAGAATATTCGGAGAGCAATTGTTTAAACGCCGCTTGAGCGGAATCCAGCGCAACTTCACTCTCCACGGCTGTATAGAACAAATTCCGGCCTCGGTGCAACAGGGAATCCTCCGGGACATCCTGTGCTTTAGTCAGTCCGGCAAGACAGGTTATTCCGGCCATTACCACCATTATCGATTTAATTATCCGTCTTCTCATTCTTTCTCCGTTTTCGCTCCTTCAAAAATTTTATGAGCGTTTTGAGCGTTTAGATAATACATTTAAAATCATTATACGTCAAGAAAAAAGTTCATAACGCTCAAAATATTTGACTCTGGTCTCGCGTAAAAGTATCTTACGGAGAATTAAATTAGGAGAAATGTTGTGTCGAGTGAGATGAAATACTTTACCAGCGAAGAGGTGAGCAATATCCTTGGAGTGCATGTGTCCAGCATCAAACGGTGGACGGATGACGGGAAGCTGGAGTGCATCCGGACAGCCGGGGGGCACCGGAAATTCCTGCCGGAGCATCTGGCGGACTTTCTTGAGCGCAATGAGGAAAAAATCCAGAAAGCCAACCTTTTCCCCATCGAAACCGAATCGGATCTGGAGACGAGCTACCACATTATTAAAGGCGACTATGAATACTTGTCTGGGCAAATACTTGACCTCGCCCTGGACAAAAACCGCGAAAAAATTCAGAAAATCCTGAACGGCCTCTACCTGGGACAGCATCCGCTGCACCGGATTTATGACAAAGTTCTCACGCCAGCACTGCACGAGATCGGCCATCTCTGGGAGAATGATCAATTATCCGTCATCGGGGAGCACTTTGCGTCGCAGACCATCCGGGACAGTATTATCCGGCTCCAGGGATCGATCAAGATTCCCCCGCAGAAAAAGGGAACAGCTTTTTGCCTTAATTTCTCATCGGAGCTGCATGACATTGCCATCAAGATGGTGGATCATATTCTGGAGGAGCACGGATATCGGGTACTGTTCAGCGGACAGATTACCCCGCTCTTCAACATCGAAAAGATCTTCAGCGAGGTTAATATTGACCGGCTCTACGTTTCCAGCACATATATCCAGGATATCAATATGATCCAGTTTGAGATTAACTATCTCTATGAGCAATGCCAGAAATATGATATCCGGCTGTACGTTGGCGGCGATGGCTTCGACCGGCTTGGCGTCGATCATCCGGCGATTCACTCCCGGCTGTTTACATTTGAGGATGTGGCGGAGACGTGTCGGGAGGACTGAAAAGTTAATGGTAGACTAGAGACGTACCACGGAGGCTGTGTGAGAATTTTTTGTCAAGAGATTTTTTTCTCTTGATTCCGGAAAATCCTCTCTGCAAAATAATATACAGTAACCCATTGATATTGTTGATTGTAGAGACGTTCCATGGAACGTCTCTACTGGAAGAACAAACCGGTGCCCAGCATTCACTTTTTATTTGATTTTTCGTTTTCACACAACCTGAATGCTACGTCTCTACTTCTTGTTTTTTAGTTTTTCACTTCATTCCCGATGTGTTCAGACTAGATTTCTCGAGTTCTCCCTCTTAACAAACGGATCACCTGGGCCGCAAAGACTGAATGGCATTGAGTTTCCTTATTTGCTACCGACCCTTTCAGGGGTCGAGACCCTGAAAGGGTCATTCTAATTCACAGTCGCCAACCAAATTTTCCGGCTTTATCCGGTAAAATCCGCCTTTGAATGAAATTCAAAGGCTACCAAAGAAGAGCCTCGCAATTCGCCGCGACGAACATATTATTGCGATGAGGAAAGGGCGCATCAATTTTACCCCTGAAATTCATTTGCGAGATTCCTCGGCTCCACTCCGTTCCGCTCGGAATGACTGTTTTAGGCAATATCCTCACCGGAGGCTTTTCCCGGAGCTGAGCTTTCCGAGGGGGTGACGTCGGGATTATTAAAATTCGCCCAAATAGATAGCCACCATCTTTACAGACGAAGATTTCTTCTGGATGTAGGGTGAACAACGTATTGATTGTGTTTTCAACGTTGACACGGCAGGTAACCGCCCTTTTGTCTTGATGCGTATATGGAATACTCGGGCATTAAAAGAGCGAAAAATAAATTGCACAGCAAATTATTGCTAGTTTTTTTACCGGAAACTCAGCTGTTTGAGCACCCCAGTAGAAATTGAATGAGTTAATATTTACTATATCCAATGTTGCAAAAGAGCCTGTATATTTATAGGAGTGCGAGTTCTGAGTTTCCTTGATTTTTTCTGCCCGTTTTTTATCAAGAAAAAGCGGGCAATTAAAAGATAGCAATAGTTTTAAAAACAAGAGTGATGTTGGAGTTTTGGAACTATATCAATTAATTCCACTTTTATCTTGAAACGCATGTCCGGGCCTGCATGGAACACTTGGACATCAAAACCTTGACGTTAAAAGTGGAAAAAAATTCAAGTCGACGCTTTTTATTTTGCACGTTTCAAGATTCCCACCGGCTTATGTCATTCAGGCAGTCCCAGCTTCCGCTCGTTTTTTCAGCGCTTGATTCATCAGTTGAAACCCTTCGTTCGTTCTCGTCTCAAGCATCTTCTTCAGGAACGGGACAAGAATTCCCCTAAATTTTTCCCGCTGGACAAAGCGTACCCTGTTTTCATCGAGTTGCTCGAGTTCAAAGATGTGCTCCCCGTCGAAGATCCGCGGGATGCCGAGATGTCCCAGCCAGCGGAACTCTCTGTTTTGCTCAATATTCCTGACAGTCGGCTTCATGGTCATCGGCTTGCTATCCGGCTGAGTTAGTTCTACCGTCAGCTTCCCGCCAACGGCCTGCTCCCCGTTGATGCTGGTGACAAACGGATTCCATTCCGGATAGTTCGAAAAATCCATCAGGATGTCCCAAACCTCCTCCGGGGTGGCGTTGATCTCTATTTCGGTGTAGAGTTCTTGCATGTGTATTCTCCTTTGTACAGTGTTAGTGTGTTCAGGTGTTCAAGTGTTTAAGTTAAAACTGTGTAATTGTGTTATGGTGTTATCGTTAAAACGGTCAAGCATGCTGTGTCCCCAGTTCTGGATTGCTGGTTTTCGGTTTCCTGTCTCATAATTCCAGTTTCCTTTAGTTTTTCCACTTCTTTAATTTTCATTCTTCATTCTTCAATAAGGTATTTCTTTCACATCTTCAGTGTTTTGAATTTTGGGATTCACACAATCCCCGGGTTAAAACCCGGGGCTATTCATCTGTCGCCCCTTCGCGGCTTTTTTCCTTTTTTCGTTCTCCCTTCTCCTTTTTCCTTTCTCCCTTTTTCCCTATACCCTATACCTCATCCCCGCTCCCGTATTCCTCCCGGTAATGCCTCTCAACCGTCTCCAGCGCGCTGTTGATTTCGGCATCCGGGGCGTTGAGGGCGCGGAGGTTCCACCGCACCAGGAATCGGGCGACCGTTTGCGCATCGCCGTCGAACTGCCCGGCCGTCTGTCGTTCAATCAAGTTGAATATCGCACCCTGCCATGCGGCTGAGGCCAACTCCAGATTTATGTCTCCGGTGATAACAGGATTCCGTTTGAGGAACCGATAGATTCGACGGGTGTAATGGTTCAGAATATTTCGGCGAATCTCCGGGTGATCCGTTCCAGTAAGGATGGCACCGGCCGATTCCGAAAGTTCCAGCACGGTCCTCGCCCCGTAGTACACGGCAGCAGCGAGTTTCTCATACGGTGAATTCATTTCTCGAATTGCAGTGTCGACAACTCCGGAGATCTCTTCGTTAACGGACTCTACGACTCCCTGGTACAATTCCTTTTTATTGGAAAAGTAAAAGTAGCAATTCCCGATGGACGTGCCCGCCTTCTCCACGACCTGCTGCATGGTAGTGTTGTCGTATCCCTGGGATGCGAACAGATCTCTTGCCGCATCGATAATTTCCTTTTTCCGTTCGTCCGGTTGCTTGCGTCGTCCTATTTTTTTTGATCCTGCCACCGTTTGGCCCCCTTAAATTTCCAATACGGCCAATTGTAGAATATAATTCTATTTAATGCAAGAACTTTATAGAATGAAATTCTATTTATAGGGATAAAATAGAATTTCCTCCAATGATATTGGCAAAATTTCTTCGCCCATATAAAAACACCGCTGCCATCCGGAGATAACAGCGGCGATTGAGATCAACAATAATGCGATGCTTACCAGATTGCCAGCAGACCTCCCATAACTAACAGGCCGACCAGATGATAGCCGGAATCGATGGCATACAACTTCAGCGACCGGCCGGCGAACACCGAATTCGTCGCCATGGTCGTCGCCACAAATCCCAACCAGCACCAGAAACCGCCCTGGAGTCCGGCCCACACAGTTGTGGCGCCGAAGGCTTCCACGATGCAGGCCAGCACGAACGCCATAATCAGTGCATTGACGAATGTTAGTATATATGCCTTGGCACCGGCGCCATCCTCCAGATCTTCTTTGGTAAAACCCAGGGCATCCATCCACGGCCGCGCGAACAGGACGGGCGAATACCAGGCGGCACCGATTACGTAATAGAGTACACCGGCAACTGCGACTGCCAGATAATTTATATCCATAACATACTCCTTTATGGTTGATTATACGGACCCAAACTCCGGGAACCGTATTTTTTTGATTGTGTTAGGTGCGAAGATTCTGCAGAATTCAGATGTGACGGATGAATTTAGTCTATTTGCCTGATGAGGGAAAGTGTTTTATTGATTATAGATACTCTATAGAATAATATTCTATTAACCCACTTCGTGACACGTCCGCAGATTGGCAGGTAAATACAGAGCCATAGTTGAAGACCTGGAGCCCAAAAAAAATGCCCCGGCGCGCCGGGGCATCATTTAATGAATACCTCCCAGAACCTGGAGACTGAAAATCAGAGCAGTTCTTTGCTCTTTGTAATTGAGATATTCCCGCCTGAGGTTTCTAGTATCATCGCAGGCCCACCACCGTTCAGAGTGCCCTCAATATGGGACTTGGAGATTTCACCGCGCACTGTAATAGGCAGGTCGGTACTGACTTTTCCACCGTAGGTCCTGGCCTTAATATTCAGACCGATATTTTCCGGCAGACTGACCGAAATGCTACCTCCGGACGTTGTCAGCTGGCAATCGTCTTTAGGCTGTTCCGTCACCGAAGCCCGAATCGATCCACCGGATGCTTTTGCATCGATCGAACCGCCAACACCATCGATGGAAATACTGCCACCGGACGTATGCGCCACCAACGTACCCGACACCTCACCAATCCGAACCGACCCTCCGGAGGTTATGGCTTCAGCGTCTCCATTGACTGGTCCGACTGTGATGCTGCCCCCAGCCGTTTTGAGGTCCACATCATCGCCTGCGCTTTGCATTTTAATACTCCCGCCGGCGGTTTTTCCGTCTACTTTCCCCGTGATATTTCCAAAATCCAGGCTGCCGCCAGCCGTCTTCGCCTGCAATTTCCCGTGAAGATCACCAACGATAATGCTGCCTCCGGCGGTGGCCAGTTCGGCGTTAAATCGTTCCGGAACGGTCACCTTATACTTTATCCGCAATCGATTATTCCCATCAAATATTCCTAACAGATCTTTATCCACTTTGCCTGAGATAATTACATTATTCCCCTTTTGCGAAAAGTCCACCACGAAATCTTCAAAAATCGATTCGGCCTTTTGCTCACTCATTACATCCGCTTCGTAGATAACCGAGACCTTCACTTCATTTTCTTCCACTGTTTTTATCTCAATGGAGCCCCGGTCGCTATCGATAATGAGCGTTCCGCCAGCGTCCACCGAAAACTGCTTATCCACTGTCTGTCTGACGTCCGCGCATGCCTGGGTCGTCATTATCACCAGCATTAGCGCGATACCTGCCCCAACTGTAATGAAAAATTTTTGTGTTGTATTCATCATCTTTCCCCTTTGTATAAAAGATAAAAAATTCTCTGTTGCTGCATAGAGTATTACAATTGATATGCCATTCTATTTTTTTAATAAGTAAATCGCTATATTTCAACCACTTATATATATCAAAAAAATTCTAAAATGTGGCGATTTTCATATCCAATTGATATAGAACATATCAAGTTGATATGGATCACATTACGACAGTGTTATAGTGTTTGTGTTCCCCATTCCCCTCCAACAACTGCATCATCCTTTAGGGAACCATGGAATAAACGTATTTGTCCGTTCACGGTATTCCCGGTAGTCAGGATTACCTTTATACTTGTCCTCTAGCATTGGCACGCCGGAGATTCGCAACAAAAAAAAGGTTAACAGAACCGGACTCACCACCGTATACAGGCCGCCATTTACTGATAATGCCATTCCCCAAATACCCCACCATAAGAGGGACTCGCCAAAATAATTCGGATGCCTGGAATACTGCCATAATCCACGGGTCATGATTTCGCCCTGGTTCTCCGAATTCGATTTAAACCGCAGCAACTGAAAATCGGCAACAGATTCGAGCAGGAATCCTGTAAACCAGATAATCATTCCCACGTAATCGGCTACAATTAATCCCGGGCCGGAAAATTTGTTTATGAAGATTACCGGCACGGTAAAGACGATCATCAAAAATCCCTGGAGTAGAAACACCTGTAAATAGCTCCGGAGGTACACCCACCTTCCCCAGCGCTCGCGCCAGTTCCGATAGCGGAAGTCTTCCGAGGACTTCCGCCGGTTCCGGACATAGATATGCAGCGACAACCGGCTTCCCCATATTACCGTCAACAGCGTCACCAGGATTTGCCGAACATGGAATTCTCCTGTGGTGAACAACGTGTACCCTGCGATAATCACGAATCCAAGTCCCCAAGCGACATCCATAATGCCGTTATCTTTTCGCCATACAGCGATTGCGAATATCACCGTAACGTACGCAAAGATAATTACTCCAAGTTGTCCGAGAAGTCCGAATAAATCAGTTACCATACTATCCAGGGACCTTATACCGGGCTGTTATCATATTTATAGTTCATCTGTCTGTTCATAACGGGCAATTTCGGTTGCGAGCCCAACCTTCCCATCTTTGTATTTGAGCCACCAGATTATAACCCCCGCTCCAATCAGAACCGCAATGGTACCAATCAGTCCGCCTTCCGGGCCAAATTTACCGCCGGTCCAGACAGGGTTTCCGTGCTGGGTAATAGTGAACACCTTTGCCCAGCTGCCTGTTCTGCCGCTCACGGGGAACCCGAACACCGCCCCCTGGAAAAAATTCCAGGTGATGTGCATCCCGATGGGAATAGCCAGTCTGCCCGTAAAAACGTATCCGAGTCCTAATAATATCACTCCGACCACCATAATATTTACGGAGGTCATGACGGTGGCCTCCGGATTCCCGATATGAGCTATTCCGAAGATTCCCGCCGATAAAACCATCCCCAGCAGTATCGATCCGCGTGCGCCCAGTATTCCGCGAAATCCCTGGGCGAAGTTCGTCAGGTGGTATCCCCGGCTGATGAACTCTTCATAAAACCCTACAAAGATAAAGTTAAACGCCAAGACGGTTAGTCCGGCGACAATTTTCCCCGGACTTCCGGCGAGCACTGCATCAACCGTGATCCAACCCGCGGCGAGTTCGAATCCAAACACCAACGCTATGAGCCCGCCCCCTACTAGTATTCCAAACCAGAATTCCTCCCACCATCGTTTGGAAAGATTGAGTCCGTAATCTGCAATCCTCCGCCGGTCCATTATACGGATAGCAACCCAGACGCTTACGCAGATTGCCCCACCGGTGAGCAGTGTATATAATGACATGGCATACAGATTATTGACCACGAATTCCATCAACTGGCTCTGGGAGACCGACGCGCCCGCTTCCACGTCTGCCATCTTCCTGTAAGCGAATGTCAGAACAATACTGGCCAAAAATGAGAACAGTACAAACAGCCCGAGCTGCACCGAAATCCGCCAAAACATCCGGGCCCGGTTTTCGGCAGTATTGACGAAAATATTTTTTACCCACTCCACGCATTCGTCCTTTCGTTTGTTTGTGGCCTAACATCCATCGAAATTCTATTGCTTTGTTTTTTGCTTTTTCCGATCCCGGTTGATCTTTTTCAGTGCTTCCCGCCTGCTCAGTCCCGAGAGTTCTGCCGCATGTTTATCTACGAACTCCTGCACCCAGTCCGGGTTCGCATAAGAATAGTCCCGGAGGACCCATCCAATCGCCTTCCTGATAAAGAATTCATCCTCGTGAGCCAGCAATAGAACGGATTTTGCCAACAACTCCGTATTGGTCTCTTCCTTGTGTTTTAAATGCGCCAGCAGAGATGCCCGACGCATCCACAAATTCTCCGATTCCCGCCATTCCCTGAGTTTAGACTCAAATTCACGATGCGCAAGTATCAAACTGCTGATAAGTTTCCCGGCAATCCAGTCCAGCGTATCCCAGTGTGGCGCCGTTTCCGCCAGATATTCGAACAGGGGCATGGCCTCCTCGTCCCGGAATTGTTTGTAGCGCTCCGCCACCTCCAGCGCCATATACATCTCCTCGCGATGCTCTCCAGTCCACAACTGCCGGCCCACCTGCTCCCACTCTTCTCTGGAATCGATGGGAAATTTTCGCTTTGCTTTGCGAAAAATTTCCCGCCTGGGTTTTGCCTGAATTCCATAGAAGGGTTGGTCCGTCTTCATGTACGCTTGCATCGGTTTCGCCTTCTCCGGATCCCGGTTTCTTTCCATCTCCTCAATGAGATATTGTACCATGGGATGCATACTCATGCTTCCGGCTCCTCTCGGCGACGCTCCGGGACAGGCGCAGTCCCTAACAGTGATTTGGCGATGGTACCGTATGCGGTTGCAATGATATTCAGGATGTGTAAAAATAGGGGAGAAATAATGATTCCAAGGAGGAAAAGTAGCATCGCCTCGTTCATAGAATTCAGTTCCCAGCCACTGAATTGATAATCTAAACTGTTATAGGTAAATGGAGCAGCGAGCAGCCCACCGGCGATACTGACCAGGGTGATGCTTATCACGAACGATGCTATCCCCAGTGGAAATTTCAGTCCGAGAAAGAGGAGCCCTTTCCATGTCTCCGGGTTGGTCAGATGACTTCGAATACGCTCCCAGGGAGATGACTGGCGCGATGGTGCGGGCGGCTCCCGGTGAATCCGGATACCGAGTAGCGACTCAGTGAGATATCGTTCGAAGATCGTGGCAGCCCATGCGGCAGCCAATACTCCAGCCAGGATTGCAATCCCTATCCAGATAATCAACAACCCTATCCCAAGCGAAATCCCAACCGTTAGCATAACAAAATAGACCAGGCCCAGCGGAAAGGACAAAATCAGGTACATCAGGTTCAGATACGTCCGCCCCTCACCGAGAACATTAAAGTATCCTCCGATACTATTAAATCTGCTCATATTATCCTCCAGGTCAGTTTAATTGGTCTCGATGGCAGCGAATATTTCATGGATATTGTCATCCGGATCGGCGAAAAATCCAGTGCGTTGTCCCCACGGCATGTCGGTCGGCGGTTTAATTCCTGTGGCACCGCTCTGCACCAAGCGCCGGTATTCTTTATCCACTTCTTCAGGTAAATCCACATGGAAGGCCAGCTCAAACGCGTGGCCGGATGCTGTTCGATTATAGCTGTCGGCCCCGGTCGCTTGGGCCATTACTGATCGGTCACAGATGGCAAACCGAACTCCCGGACTCTCGAATTCGCAGTATTGGTCCATCTTCAGTTTAGTCGTAAACCCTATTACATCCTGATAAAACTTAGACATCTTCCCGAAATTGTCAGTCAAAATAGTGATGAGTGCAATTGTTAGCTTCATTAGTGCTCCACTGGTTGATGAGTATTGACCTTTACTGATGATGCCCTCCGAAAACCAATCCGATACTTAAAATTCATCAATTAACTCAACTTTGCGCAATTTTTCCTGCATGGCTTCCTGGTGTTCTTCCAGTACGACAATCGCTTCTTGAATATCATCACCTCCAACATAGCGCAACTCTGCGTAGAGCGGAAAATGGTCGGAGCCGATGTATTGCAACCGCCTGAATGTCTGAATCCTGAAATGGTGTGAATGAAATATATGATCGAGCGGGAAGCGAAAAAACGGATATCCTGCATGATAGGTACTGTACAAGCCCCGGCCGACCCTGGGGTCAAGCAGTCCGCTGATTCGCTGGAACAGCGTGGTGGTATACGACCATGCCACGTCGTTAAAGTCGCCTGTGACGATGGCCGGTAAATCTGACTTCGAAACCTCCCGAGCGACAGCTAACAGCTCTGCATCGCGATGAGTGGTGTTCGGATTCTTTCCGTGGCCCGGTGGCCGGGGATGGACACAATGGAGCTGAACTCTGCCGCCTCCCGGCAAAACGACCTTAGCATGGATGGACGGAATGTCGGACTCCGCTAACAATTTTACCTCCACTTCCTCCAGCGGCAGTTTGGAATAGAGGAGCATACCGTAGGTATTCTCAAGCGGATAGAGTACATAGTCGGAAAACAGGTCTTCGGTTTCCCGCAATTCCTCTTCCCACCATGTGTCGGCTTCCAATATCAGGTGCACATCCGGATTTACCCTTGTCAGGAGTTCACGATACAGATCGCCGTTCCGGTTTGTCATGAGAATATTGGTCACCAGGAGGCTGATGGTCTCCCCGATCTCACCATCCCTGGGATTCAGTACCTGCTTTTTCCACAACGATGTATACGGCAACATATGGATAATTTGATAGACCATCGCAATTGCTAACAGCCCCATAAATATATTGTCGGGAATATTTCTCCGATCCCACCATGGTATAAACGCAATCAGAAGGGCGAGCGCAATCACAATGATTTGTATCCGGGGGAAATCGAAGATCCGAATCCACCAGGCATCCCGATCCAAGATCGGAATAATCGTAGACAAAATCGCCATGCACCCCAGAATTATGACCACTATCATCATTGGAATATCCAGGTTAAAACTATCGATTGGAATTACGGGAAAATACGGTAAAACAGGGAAGAAATGGAAGCTGAAAGACGGACTGAGGACTCCAGACGCCCGACCGGTTTTAATAGTAACACTGTCACACGGTTTTTTTATTAAAATACCCTGATACTGAATTTTTGTAACCTTCTCCCTTTTCGTCAATCAAAAGACCAAGAGATAACCAAAAACCGGACACTAACTGCTGGGAGGCAGCATGACTGAACATTTAACAAAACAGGATTTTTTAACCAAGGTTTTCAACTTTGAAGAAAATGAAGAATGGGAATATGAAGGAGACGTCCCCGCAATTATAGATTTCTGGGCGGACTGGTGTGCGCCGTGTAAGGCGGTAGCTCCCGTCCTTGAGGAACTGTCCGAGGAATATGAGGGGCAGCTGAAGGTGTACAAGGTGAATACCGAACAGGAACAGGAACTTGCTTCCGTTTTTGGAATCCGGAGTATTCCATCCTTACTCTTCGTACCGACCGAAGGACAACCACAGATGGCGACTGGCGCCCTGCCGAAGGAAACCTTCGTGCAGGCTATTAACGATGTATTCGGGATTCAACCGGTCACCGAGATGGCAAATTAAGCCACATAATTAAAATCCCCCTGCCAATTGTATTACTCTAATTGGCAAAAAGATAACCGCCGGATCCAGACCGTTTGGATTCGGCGGTTTTTTCATTAGATCTGGTACCAGAGTGTTAAACTCCTAAAAACTTTCTGCCTAATCTCTGGTAAGATAGGGGCATCGGCAGTAATACGAATATCCGAACGAAAGTGCATACTCACATTCACCGTCCCTGTCGGAATTACATTCGTAAAGCCCCGAAATTCCAGAGCGCACTGCCTGACACACTACTTCCTTACCGCACTGAGCCAAGAGGGGTTCCCGATCGGATTTGGGAGTCTCGTGAGACTGGTTGTGCATTTTTCCGCTCCAATTAACAAGGAAAGAATTGGGTTATTACTGCTTGCATACAGTTCTAATATATCGTATTCCGGAGCGAATAAGCCAGGAAAAATCGTTTTATGAGCGTTTTTATTGTCAAAAATGAACCCGGACAATCCAGAGTTGCTTGACGAACAGCGACATACCCTTCCGCGTTATCTTAGACGGCTACCAAAGATTGCTGTATCTTTCGGAGTCTAATGCATTTGTTTGATTCGCGGTAGTGAGTCAAACTTTCTCAGGAAAAGTCTACCGTCTTTGTGAAACGGGCCTGCGTCATTCAGATGTCCGGTTCAGCCTTCCACTGATGCCAATTCTGGTGGAACTTGATTCCGACGTTCTGAAATTCACGGGTTAACCCCTTTCTGATATCGGTCTTCAAGCTCCAGGCGTCCGGCGGCGAATCCGCCCAGGCGGCCACCCAGCACTTCAGGCTGTCCTTATCCATTCCCATCGTCCAGAACCGGGGCTCTTCGTATCCTGCACAGAATTCGCTCCCTCTGGCGACATCTCTGGCAATAGTTTCCACCTGTTCAAGATCCGCTTCCGGCGACACCCAAAACTCCACGTGCTCCCAGATATACTGATCGGTGATGGTATAATTAATAAAATCTTTGCTGAGCATTTTGCTGTTCGGGATAATGTGCCGGCGCCAGTCCCAGAGTTTGATAATGGTATGAGTGGGCGTGATATCCTCCACCGTGCCGTAACTGTCATCGATAACGATGGTGTCTCCGGTCCGCAATTGTCGGGAAAGCGAAATGACGATCCCCGAGATCAGGTTTTCCACAAACGGACGGGCTGCAATTCCAATGATGACAGCCGTTGCGGCAGCCAATCCGGAAACCAGCGTTGCGGGAATGCTCCCGAGAAACGGAAAGAGCAGCGCCACCACCCAGACAATAAAGACTGTAATCAGGAACGTTCGGCGGATGACTGTATAGCGGGCCTGCATACTTTCCTGGGCATTTTCTCTAGCCGAGGTCACCGAATTCCGTAAAGGCGTCTCGGTTTCTACCGGGTTGAATCCTTCAACCCGGTCTAACCTGGTAAGGCGCCGTGACTCCAGACTGGAAAAGTACCGGCGCAGCCACCACAAGATCAGTATGCCTGCGGGCACGATGACTGATAAATATATTATGAGCGTGTGATTATCCACTGCAGTCGTAATAGTTTAATTCCGGGGTTCATGTACAATTTCCGGCAATTGCTCCGGAGTGATTTCTGTGAAATCGGAAATAACGAAAGCAGTAGCCGCCATCTCTTCTCTGGAATGCGTGGTTGTCACGCCTATCACCGTGCCGCCGGCACGGCGACCGGCCTCAATTCCGGAGACGGAATCCTCAAAAATTATACAATCTTCCGGTCTCATCCCTAATGCCCAGGCACTTTTCAGATACATCTCGGGGTGGGGCTTCCCATGCGTCACGTCTTCCGCCTGCAGGACTACCTCGAAATATTCACGTAATCCGGTTTGATTCAGCACCCAGTCCGCATTTACCTGTGGGGCCGATGTTCCGACGGCCATCGGGACCTGCATTCCCTGCAACGAATCCAAAAATTCTTGCAAACCGGGCAGCGGTCGGATATCGCCGGCAAATATCTCCCGGAAAATGGCCTCTTTCTCGTCGATATATTCGGCTATCTGCTCTTCGGTAATACCGTTGAAGGTATTCCGGAGCCAGTCTCGGTTGGTTCGTCCATACACCTTTTCCCGCAATTCGTTGTCGGACAGGGATTGATCATGACGCTGAAGAAACCGCTGGATCGCCTCCTTGTGGGCGGGATTGCTATCGACTATCACGCCATCCATATCAAAGATAACGGCAAATTTTCTCCGTTCCATTTTCATAAGTAGCAAATATAATTACCCACTGAGGAAATTGACAGCTGTGAAGTGTTACTTCAGCCCGTTCTCTTCCGCCTGACCGCGATGAACAGTAATACACCGAGCAACACCAAGGCCCCCAGCACAATGCCGATCCCCCACCAATTCAGCAGACGGGATTCGGCCCACATGACCTTGTCGCGGAACTCGAAGACTCCGCCCTCAAACTGCCAGAGGGCCATATTCCCCTCCAGGGATTTGGCATTGGTATCCATGAGTAATCCGGGCATCACCACCCGGTTCGTGAAATCGTCCAACGCCAGGTCGGTCAACCGTTCAATAACCGTTTCAATCCGCTTATATACTTGATCGACCGTGTCAGCGAGTTCCCACACCTGGTCAGTACCAAGATACTCAGAAAAGATCTCCAGGAGGTCATCTGTGCTGTCAGCCTCCTCAATTACCGTAATCAAAAGAGTATCCCTGTATTGTGCCAATGTTTCCGTATTTATTTCCGTAAGCTGCTTTTGTTTTGCACCAACTATTAGCGCATTTTCCATCTCTGCATAGAGATTGTGAGCCCGCCACTCATCGACACGCTCCTCGATTTCCGTGCTATCATCCCCGGCAGTGTATTGTTGTATCTCAATCTCGCTGAGGTACTCGGCGATCGGAATATGAGAGAGCGGATTGTACCGGCCATAGATCTCTTCATATCGCAGATACCGAAAGAATAGTCCGAATCCGGAGCGTAACTCAATCGTCACAGGTACATTTACTCCGGAATTTGATTGCATTGGATACTCCTCCTGAAGTGCCGAAACCGCCGGAAACTTCTTTGTTGCGGCATAAACATCCACGCTGTCTTTCCCTTCGGTAGTGCGGGTTATCGTCCAGGTGCTGTCGCCGGGTATCGGAAATACGCTACTTTCGGGGTCACTGGATACTTCAACAGTCCGCTCACAGGAGCCATCGGATAATATCCGGGTAGTGGTGGTGATTTCCCTGCAATTGGATAACGCGAGCAGCGTTGCCGTCAATGTTATGATGACGCTGATCTTTTTTAATCCAGCCATGAGATATCCTCCTGTTCCGCGAAGCGGCGGAGTTGGTCTGTGGAAAATCGTCTCCGCAACAGTTCGGTTTCAATTCCTGCCCGCTCCAGGAGCCGGCGTTCGGCAGGAGAGATGCCTCTGCTTACTATAGACGCCAAACTCCGATTATTTATTTCTGCCGGCAGTTGATTTGGTACATCGTTTCTCAGCTGTTTCGGTAATAATCCCAGCAAGTCTTCCAGGGAGAGTTCGGTCAGTGAAACATTTGCCGGTTCCATCGCCTGCAGCGCCCGGTACCAGTCCGGCGCTTGCAACTGAGACGGTTCCCTTTGCGTTGACATCCGGTCCTCCAGCGCCGTGAGTTTTTTTATAAGGAGCGTCTGCTCAGCCAGGAAGATGGCGATGAAAAATACCACAGTACCTGCGAACGCAATCCGGATCTTTCGAACGGTCAATCGACTGAGAAGTCGATCAAATATCGAAGTGCGGACGGGTCGCCCTCTCTTCTTTGGAATGGAGTGCATTATCCTGGAGTGGAGATGATCCGGATTTTCCGGTGTAAGCACGCTTGCTCTGAAGAGATTAATTAACTCTGCTATCTCCGAAATGTTATCTGATTCAGCCAAACATGTCGGACAGGAGTCAAGATGATCCCGGAGTAATTTCCGTGGCTCGTCATGAAGTTCATCGTCCCGATAGAGATACAAGTACTGCTGTATTTCGTTACATTTCATTGGTCTGTTCACTGTTTCATAAGTTGACGATATCGCTCGCGAAGAGCACGTCGGGCATAATAGAGATTGCTCTTCACCGCATTCTCCGAGATGGCCAAAATTTCCGCCGTCTCAAAAACAGACAGATCCTGCACGTCCCGCAGGATAAAGACCAGCCGCTGCTGTACCGGTAATCCGCTGGCCAGGCATTTCAATTGCACTATCGTATCAGCGGTATTGGCTGAATTTCTGGGAGCGTGTTGTAACTCGGAAATATCGACGCTGTCCTTCCCTCTAAGCTCTGTGTCACGCTGACGTCTCCGAAGCATATCATAGCAGATATTGGTCACGATAGTATACAGCCAGGTCGTAAATTTTCTCTCCGGATCATAGGAGGCGAAATTCTTCCAAATCCGGAGAAAGCACTCCTGCACTGCGTCCTCCGCGTCTTCCGCATTCCACAGCAGCCGTATGGCGAGAGAATAGGCATAGGATTGGTATTGCTTCACGATCTCCGAAAAGGCGTTGGTGTTCCCGTTTCGGCAACGGTGCAACAGTGTGCGTTCATAGGTTGATTTGGAGGTGGTCATCGGTTTTCAGGGTACAGCCGGTGAAAAGCGAATTTTATTTATGATACGATGAAACGGGAGAAAGGTTAAAGAGAAATGTGATCTTGCGATAGTTTTCCGGCGATGAGATGTCGCAATCCTGTCACGGGACAGGTTCCGAAGACAATTTCTCCATTGCGGATCTGTTGGATTACTGAGAGGATCGGTTAATCTTCAGTGTTAGCCATCTGACGCTCAATTTCCGCAATGCGTTTTTCCGCCCGATCCCGGAAATCAGAAAGTGGAAAATCGTTTACGAGGCGGGTAAGAAGTTCATGCGCTTTTTCGAGATCCCTGTTATCATTGAAAAAATTTCCGTGCAGGGATCCCATATGATACAGGGCATCGGCCCTGTACTCGGATTTGAGTGTCGAATCCTCGTACACCCGATGTATATAAATGTATGGCTTTTTGAAATTCCTGTTTAGATGCCAGGTGGCGGGCGCGTTCCAGCGTATCTTCGGTCTTGTTGGAATAAATTGAGAAACTGGTACTTCTCTCTTCGCTCCCATCAGGATTTTCACGGTGCACTGGCCCGTCCTTAACAAAATGGAGTCCACAAGCGGTAAGGAATAGTAGAGTGCTGCTAAGCAGGATCACTTTTTTCATCGGATATCCTCCTGTTTTACTGACTTCGGAGAATCGAACACCAAAGTGTATATATAAAATAATGAAATTCGATACGCCGCCCAACCCAATTGTTTGGGATATCTCATCCTAAAGGTACCACGATTGCAAATGTCAGGAATCTTTTCAATTCCTCATAAATGGCGAATTCTGTCAGACTATACTTTGATCCTGCATACTTTCATCGATAAAAAACCCAAAGACAAAAACCAGGGAAAATAGTCCGAGGACTACGAAACCGGACATACTAATGGTATTATGCACAAGCAAGAGAATCCCCAGTGCAAACAGCCCAACAGCAAAGCAGAAATTACTCCAGGGATTTTTACCCCATTCTTTGCCCGGTTCGGCTTTTTTCACCGTCAGCATATAGATGCCGATTAACCCGTACAAACCACTAACAAACATCATCGCTGCCAATGGTACGTAAAGATTCAAATCGAGCCCAAATATACTCTGTAGCAGAAAGCCAACCAGTCCTACGAAGCCAAAAGTGCTGAATACCGCTATAATCCAAGATCGTTCCAGGATACTTTTCATCTAATCCTCCGGGGAAATCCTACAAATCGTGTGGTAATGGTGACCATCCGTAAAATATGGAATTGGCAGTAGAATCCATGAGTTAGCGAATTCAACTCAACCGATTTCTGAGCTGCAAATCGTTGGATATTTACTACGAGATGAACCGAATGTCAAATAAAATCTGGGAATATTCATCAATTTGTGCCTCTTTATGCCGATAATTGCACACATGTAATACGATTCCGGGAAGCTGGTCTCCCTGGCATTGTTCCTTAAAACCGTTGACAGATATAAATCAGTGGTTGTGTTGCCCGTTGCCCAATTCGGAGGTCAGTTTGTCCCACTTTTCCCGGCGAAAATATCCTGCATATTGTCCGGCCTTCATTAGCGGACTCATCACAAACTCAAGATTCCCCTGAAATTCCTCCGCAATATCCGACCACTTTTTGTGCAATTCGGCATATTGTTGTTGCTCCTCAAGTTTCACCACATAGGTGGTTTTCAGCAGCTTGACGATATTGAAACCGTCCAGGCAAACCTTCAGCCGGTCGTTGATTTCGTCCCACTTTTCACCCTGAATGTATATTTCCCACGATACGATAAAATGAAACATCTGCTCTTATTCACCCTCCGTTTGCATGAGCGGATAACTGTCAAATCCAACGAGTTGGCATTCCGGTTGTGGCACAATGCCGTACTCTTCATTGACCATGCGTTGCATAGTCCGGGCAAGTTTAATCACATCCTCAGATTTAGCAACTTCGTTGGTGACAAGCATATTGGCATGTTTTGATGAGATTCGAGCCCCTCCTACCTGCAGTGCCCCTTTCACGCCAAGTTTGTCCAAATAGTACGCCACATAAAGCATGGGCTCACCATCTATCGTCAGTGTCACTTCCCCCGGATGGAAATTCCGGAAAAAACTCCCACAGGTATTGGAATCCGGATACCGGCGATCCCGATGCCGGATAATCTCGTCACGACGGCCACGAGCATATGCGCTTTCGGTTTCCGAAACCCGCCGTAGGCGAAACGTCGCATCTATCAAATAATGCTCATCATCGTGCAGGCGGGATTCGTCATACCCAAACCGGAACCAATCGAGATCTTTCTCCTCGATCTCTCCTGTTTTTTTATCGATGACCGTGCCCCGGTCAAAAAAATCAGCCAGCAGATACTCAAAATAATGGAGATTGATATAGACCGCTCCACCGACGGTTCCGGGGATACCGCTAAAATCTTCCAGACCGATGCAATTTCGCTCCAGGCAATAATCGATAAGGGTTTGCATACTTACACCACTGCCCGCTCTGATCAATACTTCGTCCCTATCCTCGGAGAGGATTTTGATATCGGTATTGTTCGGGTGTACGACCAGACCTGGGAATCCGGCGTCACTCACCAGGATATTAGCACCTTCTCCAAGGAAAAAGAGCGGGAAATTCTTCTCCAGCGCGAATGTAAGAGCCCTGGAAAAATCGGCCGAATTCTGCGGTTCACAATAATACTCGGCGGGGCCGCCGGTGCGAAACCAATTCCGTTCTCTGAGCGCTATATTTTCATGTATCTCCATAGAAGGAAATATACAAAGAAAACCCGGACGATTGCAGCGGTTTTCTTACATGAAACACTATCAGCGTAACACATATTTTTTGGCAGTGCGGATAATTTTGTAGATAGATACTCCATTACCGACTCAACTCAGAGTACCTATGGACCTAGCACCCGTTCAATTGCCTCTCTGGTCATAGGGTGATAGCCGGATTTGGCAGACTCGTAAATGAGCTGTGCCCGGGCTGCACCGACTTTTGTTGAAGCGAGCGCCCGATACACTGGTCTGATGAGGCTAATCCGGCCGACAGTCAATAAATATTCTCGTATTGCCGTATATGCCTTTCCATAGCCACTGTGGATTGCAAGCTGATACCACTCCCGCTGGATTCTTGCATTTGCGGACTCCGTAAGACCAAACGCTTCATCCAGTACGGCCATCTGTTCCATGGAGAGAGTATCCGGAAGGCGGCTGAAAAAATAATCCCAGTGACGCGCCGTCCATCCGCTGGTATCAATGACGGAGGCATCGGTCTCTTCCAAATACTGCTTAGCATTATTGGCCACCCTTTCCAGCTCCGGCGATGAAACCACCGGACAATTCGCCGGTATCCCGGGCTCATAGATCCACTCACGGATGTAAAGTTCACGCTCCAGGGCGGAATTATTGTTCAGTAGGTGTTCCCTGAGATATTCCAAAAAACCTTCAGTGGTCACCGACTGAAATCTGTGGGTTTTAAAATAGTCTTCAAGAAATGCATCAAATCGACGCCGACCGAACTCCTCTTCCAGCATCCGGAGAAAAAACATGCCTTTGACATAGGGTATCCAGTTATAAAAATCCGCCGGATCCCGGGCGCCATACTCTCTTTTCAATGCCGTCGCAGAGTTTTCAGGTCCTATTCTCTGTACGGCTGCCTGGAGCCCGTCGTAATCAAGTTTTGTAAGCATGCTGGCGTACGCTCGCCCTTTTGTTGCTTCGGTAATCCGCCGTTCAAAATAAGTGGTAAACCCTTCGTTTAGCCAGAAGTCATTCCAGGTGGCGTTGGTAACCAAATTACCGGACCAGGCATGCGCCAGTTCATGTGCTATAACCGAAACCAGTGACCGGTCGCCGGTAAT
Organism: Candidatus Neomarinimicrobiota bacterium; assembly: GCA_021734025.1. Classification (NCBI taxonomy): domain Bacteria; kingdom Pseudomonadati; phylum Fidelibacterota; species Fidelibacterota bacterium. The sequence continues at coordinate 9,751 of JAIPJS010000017.1, read as the reverse complement.
TATTGTCGGTGTAGCAAACGTCAACCTTGGGTTTTCCATACCCCCAAACGGGAAGCTTGGTGGAAGGGTCAGGATATCAAACTGCTCCCACTGATACGGTCCGTACAAGTCTTCAGCTACTTTCACCATCTTTCCGGTTCCGGAAAATTCCCGGGCGGCCTTTTCCACTAAGGCGGGCTCGGCATACACTCCCGCTCGTTCGCCGAGGACCCGATATTCAAGTTTTCCGACTGCCAGGGCCATCAAATATGACGGTATCGGTTGTGGCATTTCGAAGTGATATATTCCGCTGCTATCAATAGTTTGCCGGTTTTCCGCTGCCATCAACGCCAGATACCCCTTAGGCACAGTGATAGTCGCCGAATAAGTCATCCGGACACCAGGCGAATCCTGCAGCGGGATCCAGGATCGGGCCTCTATAAATTGGGATTGACTGTACAGAAATGGTGCCGAGCCGCCGGCGGTCTGCTCGGGAGAACACCACTGTAACGCCCCCGCATCATCGCTGGTCTCGTAATACACGGTTACCATCTCTGTCTCCGGCGTAATAAGTATCTGGAGTGGTCGCCCAAGGTGTAGCACATACTCACCCAGAGAATACTGCACCGGCTGCCCGGATTCTCCAGTGGTGACTTTTTGAATTTTGAGGCCCCGGGAATCCAGGATGAGCGTGTCCGTGCCGGTGAGATTGTTCAAACTGAGCGTGACATGACCCCGGAGGACTTTTTTTTCGAAATCCACATCCAAATGTAGATCGAGGTGTGTTATCCGAACGTCTTTAATGTTTGCCAGCGAGGCCGGATCGTCCACTGGTTTCGCAACCAGTACCGTGACGGCAACCGTTAACCAAATTCCGGCAAGGAGAAATCGCAAACGTTTCATGGAATGTATCCGTGGGGCGTATTAATGAACGGAATTATAAAAAAGTAGGATGATCGATGCTGGATTTCCACCAATATTCAGGAAGATAATCCTCGTACTTGCAAAAATTCTGATTTGCAGAAGGTGGAAGGTTGAAGAAATATATAAGTATTGTGTTCTGTCAGTACAACGAATTCAGGGAACCGGGAATTTGTCTATTTATAATATGAAACACACCGAGTCACTCAAGCACATATCGAAATGTAATTATCCCCTCCACTGCACGCTGTTCAGCACTGGGGGGCAGCGGGTTGAACCGCCATTCTTTCAGAGCATCCAGAGTGAGCGCCTCCAGCTCGGGATAGTCCTTCTGTACCGGGATCATCTGGCCAACCCTGCCGTCGGGCGTCACTGTAAATCTGATACGAATCACCGCCTCACGCTGGAGATCCTGCGGGTACTCGGGAATAGTTTTGCTCAGGATGGAGCGCTCCGCAGCTTCTCCGGTGATCTGAAACGGCTGCTCGCCGGATGGACCGCCGACTTCAGTCGTAGGTGCTACCCCTTCATCTTGCAGGTCCATCTGCTGCGGATTCGCTGAGAGCTTTTCGCCCTCTGCCTCTCTGTTGGAGACATCCCCGGCTTTCCGTTCCTCGTATACATCAGCGCGCATGGGTAACCGTTCGGTTCCCGTATCCCGGTTAAGTTTTTCGGAATTGCGTCTCACTATCTCCGGGTCCTCTTCCTCCTGCATACGGCGTTCCGGCAGATTTACCGGCGGCGCTTGTGGTGCGGCGGCCTGGGTCTGGGAGACCTCCGGCTCAGCGGGTTCTTCCTGTTCAGCCTCCTGCGCCTCCTGCTCAGGTGGTTCTGGTGTCACCTGTTCACGCTGCGTTGTTCGCGGTGCCGGGGTGGGCGTCGACGACTCCTGCTGGCTTGCAACAAAATTAATTTCTGCGTATTCCGGGCGCTCAACGTCCATGCCGATTTTCATCAGCATCAGGAGCAGAAGTATCAGGATATGCAGTACCCCTGAGGCCGCAATAGTCTTTCGCAAATCCGCAAAAATATCTATAAAAGTCTGCTTCATCTGTTTCTGTGCTACATTCCCTTTTGAGTTGCAATCATAAACCGCTCTGCGCCGGCCAGCTTGGCGACATCAATGATTTCAATGGTTTTGTCCAGAGAAAGGTCTCTGTCAGCGCGGATAATTACAAGTCGATCCGGATTTTCAGAGAGTAAGGTTCGAAGCCGCTGGCCCAGGTCATCTCTGGAAATCAGCTTTTGGTTCAGGAAAATCTGATCGTTGTTCGTAACCGTCAGAAAGATGCGCGATTCGTTGGCCTGCTGACCGGACGCCGCCTTGGGAAGACGCACCTTGATACCGGGCTGCACCACGAACGACGAGGTCAGCATAAAGAATATCAGTAAGAGCAAGACGATGTCCGTCAGCGAAATCGCTGAGAACATCACCATGCGTTTTTTATTCGTCTCTATCTTCATCCTCGGCCTCCCTCTCCAGCAGGATATCCAGGAGATTACTGGAACTTTCCTGCATTTCGAAGACGTGATGTTCTACCTTCCCTTGCAGCCAGTTGTAGAAGATGAGCGACGGTATACCGACACTCAGGCCCGCTGCAGTCGTAATCAGTGCCTCCCAGATCCCTCCGGCCAGCACGCTGGCATCTACGTTTCCGCCCAGAGTTTGGATCTGGATAAACGCCCTGATCATCCCGGTCACCGTTCCCAAAAATCCAATAAGCGGCGCAATAGCTGCGATAGTACCCAGGACACCAAGATACCGTTCAAGATGGTAGACTTCGGATTCGGCCGCGCTTTCGATGGCGTCCTTAATCTCTTCTCTTGAACGATTATGCTTTTTGAGCCCCGCCTTGGTAATGGCTGCGACCGGTCCCGGAGTTGCCTCACAGGTCCGGATTGCCTCATCCACCCGCTCACGCATCAGCAGATTATGGACCCGACTAATAAACGCATCCGCATTAATCCTGATTTTGCGGAGTGATACGAGTCGCTCCACGAGTATGGCTACCGCAATTATCGACGCAAGTCCGATGGGAATCATCAGCCAGCCGCCTTTAGTGAGTATCTCAAATATGGACATGTATGCCTCCTGTTCAATCCAGCATGTCAGTTAAAATGTCGCCTGTACACCCAGGAGAATCCGGAACCGTCTCGCCGGATAGTTCTCCCATGAGTTATACTTCTGATTTAGTAAATTATTGACCTGAAAAAACGCAGTATAATGCTTTCCGAAATCTCTCGAAAGGGTGCTGTTGAGTTGCCAATATGGTTCCAGAGTAGTACTGCCTGTCAAATCTACATACCGCTCCCCGCTGTAAGTACTTTCTACCTGCAGAGTCAGTTCCTTCGGCAACTGGAAATCCGCTCTGATCGGAACTTCCAACCGGGGGCGGTACGGAATTGCATCATCAATCGCTATACCGGCATCATCATAAAATGTGGTATATATTTCCAGCGAGGCGATGAGCTGCACCCAATCCGCCGGGGTAGTTTCTGCGTCAAATCCAAAGGCAACGATTTCCACGCCGTTTATCTCCCGGAGCCGGAACATCCCGCTTTGACTGAGTTCCCAATACTGTAAGACTTTCATGTTGGTATAATCCAGCCGACCATTCAACGCGAACTGTTCCGATAACTGAAGCGCTACGCTAAACTGCGCACCGAACCGTACCTCATCTGCCCGGAGCGGATATGCGTACGATGTAAACCTGTTCTCGCCGTATCGCCGGGAAAATGGCTCATATTGATAACCAGTATAGGCCCGGAGAGAAAATCCAAGATGGTTGTTCGGCACAAAATTCAGGCGCCCCCAGGGAGAAAATCGATTGCCGGTATTCACCGAATCGCTCCCGAAGGTTTGATACATAATACCGAAGGTCGACGTCCATTGGCCCGAAAACGGAATTTGTACTTCCAGTCCGACATTGTTTGAAATGGCAGTCATCTCGCCGGGGATATTTTCACGGCTGTACTGTTCACGCAGCATTTCGCCCATAATTAAAACCGGAAATCCGGCGTAATTGTCGGAATATTTACCGGTGACGGAGTACCAGAGGTCAGAGGCCCCGGCAATCCGGGTATTTCCCGTATCAGTTCGAGCGGACATTGAATGGAGTCGAAAATCGAATTCTGCGTTGCTGGACCGTGTGATGTCATATGAGAGCCTGGTCTCCAGATTCCCGGACGAAACCGATCGGATAGCATTGGTATCGAGCACTGTATACAATCCGGCAGATTCGCCGGCATATCCGCCACTGAGCCTAGTCCGCAGATCCTCAGCAAGCCCGAAATTCAAGTTAACATTTCCGCCGCCTTGCGTCTGGTGGCTGTTCCGAAATTCGCCGCCAGTATGGTCAAACCAGCCCGTACCCCGAACATCCCCGGTCTCCAGTTGTCTCCAATATTCAGCCGTCCCGGCCATAGAAAGATAGTTCCCCACATCCAGTCGTGTCCGGAACCGTTCATCGGTAATGGAGAGTTGCCGGTTAAATGACGGCTTCAGGGTCTGTTCCCGGAACCACGTAGAGATAGCGTCAGACGGCGCATCCGGTTTTACCAGAGAGGGCGAATCCGGTGCCAGCGATGCCTTGTTTTCTGAGGTCCGCACGGTGCGATTTTTTCCAAGAATGAGCACCTCGGGCAGTTCGAGTTCCGGTTCATTCGGACTGGGTTTCTGCATAGTAGTATCGCCGGCGACGGAATCATCAGGGGCTTCCATTCTGGTTGTCGGCGGGGTAACTTTATCCTGCGCAAAGCCCGCTGCAGCAAAAATTAACAAAGCAACGATTGTAATTGTCAGAAGTCTCATAACCCTATCACTCCCCCACCAGGGAGTTCAACCGCTCTTCGGCCTGATCCGCGTAGAGCGTATCGCCCGGAAAGTCCTGAATAATTGAGCGGTACAGCCGTCTGGCATCCCCATATTTCTCAAGCGTTTCATTACAGGAGGCGGCATTAAATACGCTCTTCACCACCCATTCTTTTTCGCTGCCGTAAAGGTACTTCGTCTTTAAATATTCCACGACCGCGGTTTCACAGTCACCGACCTGTTCCGCCGTTTGCCCCATCAGGAACTGGGCCTCGGCGGCGACCTCCGACGATGCGTTGTCAAGAACGGTACTGAGATACTGTTTAGCCGCATCGTATCGATTTTGCCCCAGAGCAGTTCGTGCCTGCCCAATACGTGCCAGATGCTTCAAGGAGGCGTCCCAGTCTTCCTGAATTATATTTCCGAAGAAAGTTTCGGCCTGCTGGTAATCGCCCGCTCTCAGGTTTGCCAGCCCCATTTTGTACGTGGCTAGTCCGGCATTATTATGCTCAGGAAAGGTATTCAGAATTCGCTCGTACCATGTGATGGCCTCGGCATAATTTTCACTGGCAAGTTCGATGTCGCCAGCATGCAGAAGCGCGTCCGGGGTACTTTCGGCATGGCGGCTCTCTTCCCATTGGTGTTCAAAAAAGGCCAGGGCAGAATCCGGCTTCCCGGCTTCTTCATACACCGTACCCATCTGGAAAAAGGCGTTTCTGGCGGTTTGCGTTCCACTATAGGTATTCAGGATGCGCTGATATTCCGCAAGTGCCGCCTCGTAATTCTGAAGGGTGGTAAAGTAGTCCGCTTTCCGGCTCAGGATTTCCGCCGCTTTGGAAGGCTCTTCCACACGCTGCACCAGGGAGTCCACAATAGCTAGTGAGCCACCGGCATTACCCTGCTGGATTAGCGACCACTGAAGTCCGGTAACCGCATCCGGAATATATTCACTCGCCGGGAAACGGTTGATAAATTCACGGTACCGGTCAACTGCATATTCAAATTCGCCAAGATTATAGTAAGCGTCTGCCATCGTGTAGAGCGCATCCTCCACAAAAGCGCTTTCGGGATGCTCCTGCATGAGTTTCTGGAAATCCCCGACTGATGTCTGATATTGGTTCGCCCGGAATGCTGCCCGGCCAGCCCAATAGACAGCCTCCGGTGCTTCATCTGCACCGGGGAACCGTTCCGCAACTGAGAGAAATTCCCTGCGCGCCCGAACATTTTCCCCAAGCCGGAGATAACACTGTCCGATCTGGAATTGTGCTTCGGCCTTCCTCGCCTGATTGCTGCTCTGCTCGCGAACGGACGTATATGCATCAATGGCTTTTGAATATTGTCTGGCGTTAAACAGTGCATCGCCCTGCCGAAAGCGTGCATCGATAGTAATGGACGGATCTTCGGACTGACTTGCTGCCGCAGCGAACGCTTCTGCCGCATCTGTAAACTGGTTCAGGTTCATCGCCGAATAACCCAGACCATACCATGCATCACTTAGGTTATCCGACTCCGGGTAATTACGAATAAACATATTATAGGCCGAATAGGCTCTCTTATAATCCCGGGCATTATAAAGGGCTTCCGCACGCCAAAAGGCGGCGTTTCCAGTATATTCACTTTCAGGATATTTCTTTAACACCATCCCGAAAGCCTCAGCGGCGTCCGAAAAATTGTTTTCCCGGAAAAGCGCCCAGCCCAACCGATAGGTGGCCCGGGCCACAATGCCTGAAACGCTGTAGGTCTCTCTGGTATGGGTGTAGGCTTCCCTGGCCTTTATAAATTCATTCATGGCAAAATAGCACTCGCCGATCATCACCGCAGCCTCACTCGCCAGCGTAGAATTCGGATAACGCTCCTCCAAACGCTGAAAATGCTCCAGAGCCGATTGGTACCGCTCATCCTCAAAATCGATGGAGGCATATTCGTACAGCGCATTCGGGGCGTCATCGGACTGCGGATATCCTGCAAATACGGTATTGAACGCTTCCTTTGCATTCTGTCGATCCCCGGCCAACAGGTAATTCCGGCCGGACTGAAAATAGGCTGACGCAGCCAGTGTATCACTTCGGGTAACCGATTCAACCTGACCAAACGCTGCTGCTGCTTCGGGATGCTGTTCCAACTGAAAATACGTCCAGCCGATGCTGTACTGGGCGTCATCAGCAAAAGGATTGCCGGATAGCTCAGCAGCCTCCTGATAGGCTGTCAACGCTTTCTCATACTGTTCCAGATCATAATACGATTCACCCACAAAATATTGCCCTTCACCATGGAGGCGGTGATCGGGATACTTGTTGATGGCTTCTTCCAGAAGATTTATCGCGGCCTCATAGTCTCCTTTGCCGAACGCGGTAAATCCGATGCGGTACGCGGCGCGTTCCACCAACGGACTGTCCGGGTGATTGGCTATGACCTGCTGGTACGCGGACATAGCCTCTTCCCATTTTTTCATTTCCTCGTAGATGAACGCCGCGGAATACGCCGCATAATCTGCCAGCGAGGCATCCGGGAAATCCGTATAGACTTGCCGGTAATAGTCCAGTGATTCTCCAACCTTGCCGGTGCGATAAAGCGCCTCGGCATACCAGTAGAGTCCGCTGGGTTTGAGATCACTCTCCGGGAACTGGGTGAAAAATGTATCCAGTGTCTCCATTGCGCCCTGGTGCCGACCGGCATTTACCTGAGCTTCCCCAAGCCGAAACTGGGCCTTGTCACGAAATCCCACTGCCGGATATGTGTTCAGCAGTGTCTGGTATTCTTTGATCGCCTGTTCATATTTCTGGAGATGGAGATAAGATTCCGCCAGGAGAAATTGCGCCTGACCGGCATACTGACTGGACTCGTAATTTCCGAGGAAGGTTCGGAGCTGGGATGTCGCCAATTCATAGAGTTGGTCCTCGTACATCCCACGCGCAACGGCAAAATCTTTGCGGGCTGAATTTTCTGCGGAAGACTGTGCGGATAATTTTCCCGAAGTAAAAAGAAGCGTCAGGACTAATCCGGCTAGCACTAGCCGATATAAAAATTGGGACGCTTGCATCCTCGATTTCATTCCTTCATCCTGTCTAGTTTCTGGTTGCCACTTACGAAAATCGTGCATCTGACGGTTTTCGCACCACAAAGTTCCACTCATCCACCAGAAAATCGAGTTTTCACGCCCCACTTGTTCGACCGGTAATATAAGACGGATTTTGAGAAGCACAAATGAAGAAATTCACAACTATAATCTTAAGGTGTTAGAGTGTTTGGGTGTTTAGGTTCTCAGTAACCGGTAAACAACACACAATTGTCAATAAGTGAGGTGCTACCCGCCACGGCGGAGTGAGACGTAAAAAGTGATTCGCCGTGGAGTAGTAAGAACCAATAGTAAAACAGTGCATCGCTCTTGATAGTAGTCACCTCTTTAGAGGTTGTGTTGGCAGTTGTAAGTGTCGACGTTATCCTAATGGATTCGAACTTTCGGAAAGACAAAAGAGTTTGAAAAGTGAAACAACGTATAGTCTTTCTTCCTTTCCCATCTTATGTAAAAACCTGCTAAACCAGTCGAGAGTCCGTCAGGGGCCGGGGCGCCGCCTGGCTTGGTCGAACGAGCAGGGACTAGGTCTTGTCCAATACCTTGTAGCCTTTTCCTAATCTCCGGCAGTTAACTGAATAGCAGTTTGAAATAAAATAGCGGATTGGCAAGCTGCTTCCGGGGGACTTCATTTGCAAGCATTCCAGCGATTATATTACTCACCTCTTCACTGTTGGATGCCTTGTTAATCACGAAATTCAGGAGCGGCCGGAACCGCCCGAGCTTCTGGAGTTTGTGGCTGACCCTCAGCTCATCGCCAACCTCGGTCCAGAGCCGCTGATCGTATTGTGCGATAAAATCCTCGGTGAAATCGTTGGCAGAGATAGCTTCCTCCGCAACTTCCACCGCATATTTCGCCGAGTAGAGGGCATTGCCGATCCCTTCGCCGGTAAACGGATCAATCAGGCTGGCAGCATCGCCAAGGAGCATAAATCCGTTCCCGAATATCTTCCGGTGTTTGCTTCCGACCGGGAGATTCCAGCCCCGGGGGTCCTCCATTGGTTCAGCGTCGCCAAAGCGCTCCCGGAAGGCTTCACTTTCTATGGCATGGCGAAGCGCCACTTTCAGATCCACGTCCTGATCTTTGATATATTTGTGAAGCATACCGATACCGATATTGGCGTAGTCATCCTCCAGCGGGAAAATCCAGAAATAGCCCGGGAGGACTTCATCCACATAGTGCAACTCAATCTGATCCGTCAACCCCTTGACGCCTTTGTAGTACTGGCGGAGCGCCACCACCCAATGTTCAGGATCGTGATCGTAGAGCCCGGTTTTTCGCGCAACCAGGGAATTAAATCCATCCGCCCCGAAAACAATCTTCCCATGGAATTCGAATTCCTCACCGGATTCGGTATCCTTTCCCCGGACACCGACTAATCGACCGTTGTCTTCAATGACATCCTTCACAAGAAAATTTTGCCGAACATCTGTTGCAACCTGCTTCGCTTCCTGGAACAGGAAGTTGTCAAAGATCTCCCGGCGAATCACAAATCCGCTTGGCGTATTTTCAACCACATTCCGCTTGAAATCGATTTTTGCCCGGGTATTGGTGGGACTTCCGAACACCACGGACTGAATAAACGCGCCCGGCAGTTCGCTGACCTTATCGATGAGATCCAGCTCCTCGAGAATGGTAACCGATTTTCCGGAGAGTGCATCGCCGCATATTTTATCTCTGGGAAAAGAGGCTCTGTCCAGAAGCAATGTAGTGAGCCCCTTTCGCTTGGCGTACAATGCCGCGGTGGTTCCGGCCGGTCCGGCGCCCACAATAATGATGTCGTAGATTTGTCCGTTGGAATTGTTCATAGAATTTGACTCTTACTTGTATGAATGATTATTTACGCTCATAGGTTACAAAACTGAAGGCATAGGGGTGACCATTTTCCTCAAAATCCTCCCGCTCAACTTCCTCCCATTTCGAGGGGTCAATCTGCGGAAATCGGGTGTCACCTTCGAAATGTTCG
>JAIPJS010000016.1 GCA_021734025.1 Candidatus Neomarinimicrobiota bacterium | reverse complement strand
TATCGCGACTTAGATACCCTCCAGACGGCCGTAAAGAAAGCGCTTGAGGAAGAAAATAATACGCAAGACACGAACCAAACCATTGCGGCAGCCGCATGAATCTCTCTCAACAAATTCCAACTAACTATTGGAAATTACCAATTGGCTGTGATGGAGTCAATCTTTAGTAGTGAAGGTGGTAATGGGGGAAATAAAGAGGAGACACCTAATCCTGAACCGAATCATGGAGAATCTCCTGAATCATTTACACTGCTAGAGAATTATCCTAATCCTTTCAATCCGGCGACTTCGATTCGATATGGAATTCCAGAACAAAGCACAGTCAATATTAAGGTTTACGATTTGTCTGGGCGTCTGGTGGAAGAGCTCGTGAATACCAATATGGATGCGGGATACTATACCGTGGAGTTTAATGGTAGTACTCTTCCTTCAGGTATTTATTTATACCGGATGACCAGCCAAAGCCTCGTAAGTGATCAACAGTTTTCGCAGGTTGGACGGATGCTGTTGCTGAAGTAATTTGCACTATTCAAGGCATATTAATTAAAGCCCCGGTTCAATTTGAATCGGGGCTTTAATATTTATATTTAGAGAAACCATCCATTTTTGGTACAAGGCAGCAGACTGATGAGTTGTCTCACCGACCCGGAGATCAATCGGGAGCCAAATCTTCATCTTTATCGTCATCGGTGTGCTGGGACTGCTGGTTAGTATTCGTTGGCTCGCTGATTCTGCTCAGAAAATTTCAGGTGACAGGGTCCGCCTTGCAACAGATCTTCTCCCTCCGTAGAAATCGTCAGAAATAGATTCCCGGTGAAACTGGACAATAAAAAAACCGGCCTCCCACGAGGAGAGGCCGGTTTCCGGATTCGGGGTGTAGTTTAAGCTGCGACTACTTCTGCCCCATCTTTTGTCGCTGGTCCTTTGGCGTCACGATGTCGGTAACCATGAACTGGTTCTGTTGTTCCTGGGCAAAATGGCCCTTCACGGTTACCTCCTGACCAGCGTCCGGTAGATCCTCTTCGACTTTTTCGGTGAATTTAATATCCACGGTCTTGCTCTGTTGGGTTTCCGGGTGCACCGTCAGATAATAGTCCGGTCCGTTGGATGTCTGCTGGACGGAGATCACACCGGTCATGGATTTTTTATCCTTTTTTGCCTTATCCTTGTGTTTCTCTCCTGCCTGTGTAGTCGATACAAAGGCCAGCATTACTATCAAACTCAGGATTGCTGTCAGAAATGTCTTTATGCGTTTCATAATAATTACCTCCTCAGGAGTTTCGCATTCAACTCATCAATCATCGTCCACCCAATTACGGTTCAAACGCTATTCCAGGGATAGTGGATAACCATTGAGTTACCGTATGTAACTACTGTCACTGAGGTGTTCTATAGTATTGAGTAAAAAAATGTAAAACAGGAAATGTGTCCTAAATCACACGATTAGAGGTGGGGTGTCCTGTCAAAAGGGACACGTTAAAGGAAATCTAAGTAAAATTATTTTATAGAAACCAAAACATTGGGTGTTTTTATTCGTTTGCGGGAAGTGCCTAACAAAGAATGACCGGGGAAATTATTGTACTAATAATTATTCTGTTCCTGTCTTTTTAATCTCGTCGATAACTGTTATTATGGTATGCCAATTATCCGTCTCGCGGATTTTTTCCAGGAGCTTTTCTTGTTCTTCCAATTTACTTTGGAGTTGGTCGATTTCTTTTCTAAGGCTCTCAGCGTCGTTGTGATAATCTTTCCCGGCTGGCTCGGTAAGTTCTTCTTTCCGCAGGAATACCGGTTCATCATTGACATAGTCCAGTTGATAGCCGAAGGCGTCGGCAAGTATGCGGGCGGTGGACGGTTGGGGCTTTTGGGATTTCCCTGTACGGAGCATCCAGATCTGATTACTTGAGATCCGGGTACCAGTGCGGTTTTCCGTAGCATCGGATATCTGAGGATCGCTGTATCCCGGATCCTTGCGTAATTCTTCTAGAAATTCCTGTACATTCATATTTCTGTCAATATAAGAATCCGGCGCTTGCTAATTAACGCATATTTATCAATATTTATGTATATATATGTTGTATATTTGATTCAGTAGTTACTTGTTTAGGAAAGTATTGATAGCTAGGAGGAAATATGCCGAAAGAAGAAAAATTTAAACAGGTGTTGGTGAAAGCGAACGACAAGGCATATCTACGGCAGGAATCTATAGCGTCCGATCGATATCAATATGATATCGTCCATGATGCATTGGATTTATATCGTCAGTGGCATGCCGGAAAATTACACCGGGTAAAAGGGAAACATTCTACCAATTACTATAGTCTCAAATCCGGAAAAGTATGGTCGGTACTTTGAATGATACCTTAAACTCGGGCCCAAAAAATTGTCTTTATCGGCGAGAGGAGAAAGAAAAAGTGCGCCAGGGAGGAATCGAACCCCCAACCAATTGATTAAGAGTCAACTGCTCTGCCAATTGAGCTACTGGCGCATCGTTCGACTCAAAGCGAGGAAAATATACGAAGAGGAAGGGCAAATGAAAACCGGAAAAGGGGAGAAAAGGAATAAAAGGTAGGGGTATAAGGTATAGGGAACAATAATTGCTTCTGTGGTATAGTAGTTCCGTCGCGACGGAGGGGCGAATTAATCTTAATCGGTTTGATTCTTGAGGAGAACGCAGAATGGAGAACGGGGGAAGGAAAAACTGTTGGTTGTTCGTGGTTTGTGGTTAGTTGAAGGAGAAATGTCAATAAATGAACCGAGTTGGATTGATTTGTCACGGACAACAAACTACTCACTTCGAACAACCTACTACACCCGCTAAAGCGGGAACTACCAGCAGGATGTTCACTATTGACTCGGAACTGAGGACGCATGACAGTATTTAGCTGTACTACGGGAACACTATAACACATTTTTTACACGCAATACACTGTACGCAATGCTTGTATAAATTTTTTCTTCAGAGATAACCTGGTACAGCATAAGAGACCGGATGTCGAGTTAGAATCGCACAAGAACACCGCTATTTCCGTTGGATGTCGGAATCCGAGTTTATAACTTTTCGCATGTGTGAATTTCATCAAAGTAATATCCCGGAGTTGAAGGTATGACTGAACAGCTTGAACGCCTGGTAGAAGAGAACATTATGGCACGTCCACGCGGGACTGATGAGGTCGTGACTGTTGTCGCGGTCCTTGGTGGTGGGACCATGGGGCAGGGACTGGCACAAACCGTTTCCCAGCATGGGATTGATGTCCTCCTCATCGAGCAGAACGAGGAAGCCCTGGACCGGGCGATGAATGAACTGAGCGACAAACTGGATCAACAGATTAACCGGTGGAGCATCACCGAGAGCGATAAACGGGCGATCTTAACACGGATCGAGGGTACGACTCAATTGGAAAAAGTCGAAGAATGCGATCTCCTCATCGAGGCGATCCCGGAGATTATCGAAGAGAAGAAAAATCTTCTCAGCATCGCCGATGAACTCTGTCCGCCGGAGACGGTGTTCGTCACCAATACCTCTACCCTGAGTATCACCGAAATCGCTGCCGCGACCGATCGGGAAGATCAGGTGATTGGAATGCACTTCCTGAATCCGGTGCACCGGATTCCACTGGTAGAGATCGTTCGCGGACTGAAAACCTCCGACGCTACCTTCCATTACGTCCAGCGCTTCGCCGGCATGCTGGACAAAACCGCCGTCGAGGTTTTCGAATATCCGGGATACGTGACCACCCGGGTAATCCTTCCGATGATTAACGAAGCCATGTTTGTGGTGATGGAGGGTGTGGCCAGCGCTCATGGAGTGGAGACCGCCATGAAGCTCGGGTTTAACTTCGAAGAAGGCCCGCTCTCCCTGGCCGATCGCATGGGGCTGGACGAGCTTCTGTTCTGGATGGAAACCCTCTTCCGCGAACTGGGTGATCAAAAGTATAGGCCGTGCCCCATCCTGAAAAAACTGGTCCACGCCGGCAGGCTTGGCAAAAAGACTGGACACGGTTTCTTCAAATACGACGAGAACGGCCGGAAAATCGGCGGGTTTGAGATGTAATGCATATTGCGTACTGCGTATCACGTAAAAAAATAGGTATAGGGGGATCAGGGATAAGGAATAGGGGAAAACAGTGTTCAGGGGTTCGGGTTGGTGTTGTTACATAATCTTATTCGATTCGGCTGGAACACTGGGACACTAGCCTCAGAACAGAGCTTTTTTAAACCGCGAAGATACGCGAATAAAACGCAAAGGAAAAATTATTACCACCAAACAAATAATAGAAAGGAAACCTATTCCTGTTTTGCCGTTCTCTCTTCTTCTTTCTCTGGGTAGGGAAATGCGATTAAGATTACGATTATGATTAAGATTAAGAAGAATGCCCCTATACCCTATACCTGTATATTTTTACGCATTACTAATGAATAGATGCACAGAAATATAAATTCCTAGAGATGCAGGAAAGCACATGAAAGTCTTAGTCTTGAACTGTGGAAGTTCCTCGGTAAAATATCAACTCTTCGACATGGACGATCGCTCTGTTTTGGCGCGCGGCCAGGTGGATCGTATCGGTATGAAGGGCGCGGTCTTAAGCCACACCCGCCACGACGATCACAAGGTGAAGATGGCTGGCGAAATCATCGATCACCAGACGGCCATCGAGTATATACTGGCGATACTTATCTCTGAAAATCACGGTGTACTGGAGGATCGCGAGGAAATCGATGCAGTGGGACACCGGGTGGTCCACGGCGGCGAAAAATTCAAAGATTCGGTGGTGATTACCAAAGACGTGGTAGAAAAACTCCAGGAATTCATCGACCTGGCGCCGCTGCACAATCCGAATAATCTCAAGGGGATTAATGCCTGTCACCAGCTGCTCCGGGACGTCCCGATGGTAGCGGTATTCGACACGGCGTTTCACTCAACGATGCCGGATTATTCTTACCTCTATGGTCTGCCGTATGTGCTCTATAAACGGTACGGCGTTCGGCGATACGGTTTTCATGGCACCTCGCACTATTATGTTTCCCGCCGCGCCAGAGATATCGTTGGGAAGGAGATGGAAGATCTCAAAATCATCACCTGTCACCTGGGGAACGGTTGCAGCATTACGGCGGTAGACGGCGGTGAATCGGTGGATACATCCATGGGATTCACCCCGGTGGAAGGATTGCTTATGGGCACCCGCTCCGGGGACGTTGATCCGGCGCTGGTCCTACACCTGATTTCCAAGGAAGAGCTCACCATCAACGATATGAACACCCTGCTCAATAAACACAGTGGACTGCAGGGCGTGTCCGGCGTCTCCAGCGACATGCGTGAAATCATCGAGGCGGTGGACGACGATCACGAGCGCGCACGGATTGCCCTGGATATTTTTACCTATCGCCTGAAAAAGTACATCAGCGCCTATTACGGCGTACTTGGTGGACTGGATGTGATTGTCTTTACGGGCGGCATCGGCGAAAACTCACCCCGCGTTCGCGGAAACACTGTAGACGGATTAAGCCATATGGGTATCGGAATTAATGGCAAAAAAAATGAAGAGACTGTAGGTATCGAAGGTGATATTACCGCCGACGATGCTGACGTTCGCACGTTGGTGATCCCGACAAACGAGGAATTGGTTATTGCTATCGATACGGAGAAACTGGTGAGCGAGATGGAATAAAAAGGCCAAATAGTACGCAATCCCCGACAAGTCGGGGAACGCAGATTATACTGATAACCGCTGATAAAAATAACAACAGATTAACCACTGAAAAACACCGAAATCACTAAAATAAATACAACCAACAACAAACTACTAACTAAAACCGATTAAGAGTAAGATTAGGATTACGATTAAGAAAACACGCAACTATAACACAGTAACACTATAACACATAAACACAATTTTAACCTGAACACCCGAACACGTTAACACTGTCGTACTGCCGTCACCCCATTGCAATCAGAAATACACCAACGATTATAATTACCCCACCAAGTAACCGATCCCTGATATTTCGTTCCTTAAAAAAGAAAAACCCGAACAGCGTAGAGAAGACCAGACTGGTCCGCTTCACGGCAATCATGTAAGCGACCTTGGCGATGGAGATAGCGTAGAAGTGTGCCAATGCCATCCCGGCAAAGGCGATGCCGATAAGGAGCGCCCGCTTCGGATGAGCGAAGGCATTGTTTCTGACGTGTTTCCTGGAGAGCGCGTACGGCGCCAGCAGTAATGCATTCAGCGGATAATAAATTCCCGCAAAAAACAGTGGCGACGAATGGGTAATGGCCATTTTGCCGAAGGTGGAGCTCAGACTAAAGAGGCCAGCCACCAGGATCATCAGCAGGGAGCCGGGTTCGTGTCGGATGGCCTTGAACGGTTCCAGAAGGCCTTTATCTGTCTTATGGACATTCAGGAGATAGATACCGAGCGCTATTACCGCGACGCCAACTCCACCGATCAGTGAGACGGTTTCACCAAGTAGAATCCACGGAACCACCAGGAGAAAGACCGGCGTCAGTCCGAGGAACGGGATGGTCAGGCTCAGTGGCGACATCCGGATTGCCCGGAGATAGAGCGTCCAGGTGAGGACTTCCAGTGGCACGAGAAAGGCCATGGCCGTCCAGAAGCCGGAATCCAGTTCCGGCACTTCAATGCCGAACCAAAGTAACAGAAAAAATGGCGTGCTCCAGACGAACCGGACCCAGACGTTAGTGAAGTCGGAAATGTCCTCGCTGATCCACTTGGAGAGGGCGTCAGCAGACGACCAGCAAAATGCGGAGATGAGTGTGAGGAAGAGCCAGGTCATAACGACAGTGTCAAAGTGTTAGAGTGTTCATGTGTTCAAGTTGAAAAGCGTGTTTGCGTGCTATTTTGTTACAGTGTTTTAGTTTTGCGCCTCATCTGTAATTTTGCCTTCTTCATTTTTCATTCTACGTTCTGCATTGAAGGTGGTATGCATGATAATTCGTCATTGGACATTGGATATTCTGCGGTTGGAAATTCAAATATTTATTTTGTTCCATAGGAAAACCTTTGACCTGTATTTCGATTTTAATGTCCCTCACTGTGATCTCTATAGGTATAAGTCCACACAAGCCCGATAGCAAGTTTCCAGTTTTTTACGCAATACTAAATCCATTCCTGTGGAACAAGAAATTTTTCAAACAACTCCGCCTCCCGCGATCCGGGTTCCGGTGTGTAGTCGTAATCCCAGCGAACCAGCGGCGGGAGGGATATGAGGATGGATTCGATGCGCCCCTTAGTCTGGAGACCGAATTTTGTTCCCCGGTCGTAGACCAGGTTAAACTCCACGTACCGGCCCCGGCGAATCAGCTGGAACCTCCGCTGGTTTTCGTTCCAGTCCATGTCCTTTCGCCGATGGACGATAGGTTCATAGATCGGTAAAAAATTATCGCCGCAGTCGCGGACGAAGGAGGATATCTTTGCGTAATCGCCCCGGAGGTAATCAAAGAAGATCCCACCCACACCTCTGGGTTCTTCCCGGTGTTCGATGTAAAAGTAGTCGTCGCACCACTGCTTGAATTTAGGATAATACTTTGCATCGTGACGGTCGCAAACCGCTTTCAGTGATCTGTGAAATTCTCGGACGTCTTCTTCATACGGATAATACGGCGTCAGATCCATGCCGCCGCCGAACCACCAGACCGGGCCGGCCTCGAAATAGCGATAGTTCATGTGGACGGTCGGCATATGCGGATTGAGCGGATGGATCACCAGGGAAATGCCGGTGGCGCCGAATGAATGTCCGGCCGCTTCCGGGAACTGCTCGGCGATTGATTCCGGCAACGACTCGCCATAGACTTCTGAGAAGTTGACACCGGCGCGTTCAAACACCGAACCGTTTCGCATGATCCGGGTTCGCCCCCCACCGCCGTTTGCGTGCTGCCAGGTATCCTCCTGAAATTGCTCGCCCGCGTCTAATTCTTCCAGCCGGGAGGTAATAGTCTCCTGCAGGGTCTGAAGGTATGTCGGAATTTCGTCGCGCATCTTTGCTCCTGATCTCAAATGAAGGACAAAAGTAGCGTTCACCTGTGAATTTGACAAGCGGGGATGAGCGCAGGGATTTTGGTTAGAGCACCAGAGCGAAGAAATACTGATCTGGGTTTATCCGATAATAGATGAAAAATTAATTATGCACTAAATATGACAGGCGAAAAAATGAACTCGGTTTCTATTGTGTGGTATTTACAGGGACTTGGGAAAATTCAGGAAATAATTCGCTTGTTTCTAACACCAAATATGCACTATATATGGGGCATCGTACAAAAAGTGTAGAAAATGTTGTGACTTTTCTCTTGAACAGTAAAGTCCGGTTTCGTATGTTTACCGACGCATTGCTAGATGGAAATCCTTAAACAGAATTGAAAATTGGGCAGGCTGAACTCGGAAGCAACCTTTTGAACACTTTTTGTAATGCAGCAATGCCAGTGTATTAATTCCATCAGCTAATCCAGAATCACCTAAAAAATACGGGACGAGAATCATGAAAATCACGCGAAAGTTTACGCGCTCAAATACAGATCCGTTTGACGATATTAATTTCGTCGAGCGGTATTCCATCATCAAGAATCCGGACGGGACAGTCGTCTTCGAAATGGAGAATGTGATGGTGCCGGAAGATTGGTCGCAGGTGGCCACGGATATCATTGCACAGAAATACTTCAGAAAAGCCGGCGTGCCTGCCGCCACGAAGAAGGTGAAAGAAGAAGGGGTCCCGGAATGGCTCCAGCGTTCTGAGCCGGACGAAGAGGCACTGGCAAAACTGCCACAAGACGAACGTTTCTCCCACGAATCCGATTCCCGCCAGGTCTTTCATCGGCTGGCCGGCTGCTGGACTTACTGGGGCTGGAAGCACGACTATTTTGATTCGGAAGCAGAGGCCAAAAATTTCTATGATGAACTGACCTATATGCTGGCCCATCAGATGGCGGCGCCCAACAGTCCGCAGTGGTTTAATACGGGACTCCACTGGGCCTATGGTATCAACGGGCCCGCGCAGGGACACTATTATACCGATCCGGAATCCGGGGAGGTCAAACGCTCCGACGATGCCTATTCCCATCCGCAGC
The DNA here is from genome assembly GCA_021734025.1 of Candidatus Neomarinimicrobiota bacterium. NCBI lineage: Bacteria > Pseudomonadati > Fidelibacterota > Fidelibacterota bacterium. Next base: position 77,008 of record JAIPJS010000016.1, on the reverse strand, counting down.
CGCACGCCTGTTTTATCCAAAGCGTCGACGATGATCTGGTGAACGAAGGCGGTATCATGGATCTCTGGGTGCGGGAAGCCCGCCTGTTCAAGTACGGCTCCGGCACCGGCTCCAACTTCTCCGCCATCCGTGGCGAGGGAGAATCTCTGAGCGGCGGCGGACGATCCTCCGGCCTGATGAGTTTTCTGAAGATCGGGGATCGCGCAGCGGGCTCCATCAAGTCCGGCGGGACCACCCGGCGGGCCGCAAAAATGGTCACCCTGGATCTGGATCATCCGGATATCGAGGAGTTTGTCAACTGGAAAGCCATTGAGGAGCAGAAAGTTGCGTCCCTGGTGACCGGATCCAAACTCCTGGAGACGCACCTGAACGAGATCATCCAGGCAACTGTCGATTACGATTCCCCCTCTTCCAATGGGACCAACGGAATGAAAGGGCACCGGAGATCCGCGGCGTACGATCCCAAAAAGAACCAGCAGCTGGCGGACGCAATTCTGAAGGCGCAGCGGGTAAACGTTCCGCGGAAATACATCGAGCGCGTTATCCAGCTGGCCGATCAGGGGTATACCGGCATCGAATTCCCCACCTATAATACAGACTGGAACTCGGATGCGTACTTCACTGTCTCCGGACAGAACTCCAACAACTCGGTCCGTGCTGATGCCAGCTTCATGGAAGCGGTGGAAAACGATGAGGATTGGAATCTCTACGGCCGGGTGGAAAAACGGGATGCCCGGGAAGAAGGACGTGATCCTGAACCTATGAAAACCATCCGAGCCCGGGATCTTTGGGACGATATTTCATATGCCGCATGGTCCTGCGCCGATCCGGGCATGCAGTATCACACGACAATCAACGACTGGCACACCTGTCCCGCTGATGGGCCCATCAACGCTTCCAATCCGTGCTCCGAGTATATGTTTCTGGACGACACGGCGTGTAACCTGGCGTCGCTGAATCTGATGAAGTATTACGACGAGGAAAAGGGTTTCCTCATCGATGACTACATCCATGCGGCGGAAATCTGGACGGTCGTGCTGGAAATCAGCGTACTGATGGCACAGTTCCCGAGCAAGCGCATCGCCGAACTCTCGTACAAATACCGCACGCTCGGTCTCGGGTATGCGAATATCGGCGCACTGCTGATGGTCATGGGCGTCCCGTACGATTCCAAAGAAGCCAGGTCCATTACCGGAGCACTCACGTCCATCATGCATATGACGGCCTACGGCGCCTCCGCAAAGATGGCCGAGGAACTTGGGCCGTTCCCGCGCTATGAAGAGAACAAAGAACACATGCTCCGGGTCATCCGGAATCACCGTCGGGCAGCCTACAACGCGCCGGAAGAGGAGTACGAAGATCTCTCAGTTACACCGATGGGCATTGATGCCGACTACTGTCCCGATGATCTGCTGGCTGCTGCCAAAGAAGCCTCGGACAAGGCGCTAGAACTCGGCGAAGAGCACGGCTACCGGAACGCCCAGGTGACGGTCATCGCGCCGACCGGGACCATCGGACTGGTGATGGACTGCGACACCACGGGTATCGAGCCGGACTTTGCCATTGTCAAGTTCAAGAAGCTGGCCGGCGGCGGATACTTCAAGATCATCAACCAGGCCATTCCGGCGGCGCTCAGGCGACTGGGATATTCCAACGATGAGATCGACGATATCATTACCTACGCCAAGGGCACTGGTTCGCTGGAAGGTTGTCCGCACATCAACCGGGAGTCGCTGAAGGCACTCGGATTCACCGATGAGAAGCTGGACATGGTGGAGCAGGAGTTGCCGCAGAGCTTCGACATCGGATTTGTACTGAATCCGCACACCATCGGACAGGATTTTTGCAAAGAAAACCTGGGACTCTCGGATGCGCAGATCAGCGACCCGGATTTTAACATGCTGAAAGCGCTCGGCTTCTCCGATAAACAGATTGAAGAGGCCAACGATTACGTCAGCGGCACCATGACTATCGAAGGCGCGCCGTACCTGAAAAAGGAACACTACGCCATCTTCGACTGCGCCAACAAGTGCGGTCGAAAGGGCACACGCTCCATTGCGCCGGAGGGACATATCCGGATTATGGCCGCGGCCCAGCCGTTCATCAGCGGCGCCATCAGCAAGACCATCAACTTCCCGGCGTCTGCCACGGTGGACGATATCAAGGATGCGTACATGCTCTCCTGGAAACTCGGTCTCAAGGCTAATGCGTTGTATCGTGACGGGTCCAAACTGAGCCAGCCGCTGAACTCGACCAACGACGATCTGGTCGAATTCCTGGAAGAGGTGGAAGAAGAGGAGCGCGGCGCAGACGTTGCACAGGTGGCGGAGAAAGTCGTCACCAAATATATCGCCAAGCGGAAGCGTCTGCCACAGCGGCGGAAAGGCTACACCCAAAAGGCGACCATCGGCGGACAGAACGTCTACCTCCGGACCGGGGAATACGAGAACGGTCAACTGGGCGAGATCTTCCTGGATATGCACCGGGAGGGCGCGGCGTATCGGAGCCTGATGAACTGCTTTGCCATCTCCATCTCACTGGGATTGCAGCATGGCGTACCGCTGGAAGAGTTTGTGGATGCGTTCGTGTTCACCCGGTTCGAACCCAACGGGATCGTTCAGGGGAACGATCGGATAAAGATGTCCACCTCGGTCATCGATTACATTTTCCGAGAGCTGGCCGTGGAATATCTGGGACGTACAGAACTGGCCAGTGTCAACCCGGAAGACCTGATCTCAGATTCGGCAAAGAAGACGCCGGCACAGAATGAAGGAAGCGAAGATACAAAGGACCCTTCGGCGGCTCCGGGAAGTGACAGTGACGAACCGGAGCCGGTATTGGAAACTGTTGAAGAGACACACAAGGCGTATTCGGACGAGCCGAAGGATCAAACCCAGGCCCGGAAGGTGCAGGCCGCCAAGATGCAGGGCTACACCGGCGACATTTGCGACGAATGCGGCAGCATGACCATGGTTCGCAACGGCACCTGCCTGAAGTGTATTACTTGTGGAACCACTACGGGATGCTCGTGATTACCTACGTGATTACCTAAACTAATGAACGGACGCGATGAATCGCGTCCCTACATGGTTCACCTGCTTGAAAGATGCCATCTTATTGAGAGATGGCATCTTTTTTTTTAGCCGGTTTTGTCGATAGTAGACTGTGCTGTAATATAGATTTTAGAGCGACCCTTTCCTCAAAGAGATCCCTGTGGGACAGGGGTCGAGACCCTGAAAGGGGCTATAACTGCAATGTTATCAATGATTAATAAGGTGTTTGGATCCCCGGGGTTCCGGAAGGGAAAATTCCTTGTCACCGTATTCTCACACCCCCTCCTTGCAACGTCTCTACAAAAATAATGTTATGTAATACGCAATACACAGTACGTAAAACTTGGCCGCTTCAAGTAAAAAGGCCAATTAATGACCGAAAACTTGCGAGACGTTGTGATCAGCTCATCGCACCAATTCCTTTTCTATTGAAATCCACTGAAATAGTCCCTATTGTTTTACGTACAAGTGAAGCGAAAACACCAATGATTACAGACATGGGAGCGATGCGTGGAAGTCGGTGAACTGGTGGCAGAGCAAACATCCGGTGAAAAGAACTTGGGCATGCCCAGGTTGATTTCCAACCTGTTTCATCCCTTTTTAGTCGGGCCGGCGGCGTTTCTCTATTTTTCCCTGGCGTATACCGACAGAATTGCATTTGGGATGCTGGTCTGGTTTATCACGTTTCTGGCGACTAACGTGGTCATCGGGCTGTATGTGTTTTTTATGAAAAGGCGCGGCGAGACGGTAAGCGTGGACGTGCCGGAACGGGGGATGCGCAGGAAACCGTTTATGGTTGGAACCGTCGGATATGTCGTTGCGTCGGTAGTCCTGCTGGCGATCGGCGCTCCGCGTATAGTCTGGGCGCTGATGGCCATCTATGCAGTCAACACGGCTATTGCGACGTTTATCAGTCACTGGTGGAAGATCAGCATCCACGGGATGTCCGTTGGTGGAACTATCGTACCGTTCCTTTATCTGTATGGTGGTCTCTGGTGGCTGGCAACTCTGGTACTCCCGGCGATGGTGTATTCCCGGGTGAAGTTGAAGGCGCACAGCGTCAGTCAGGCGGTGATGGGGATCGTTCTGGCATTCGTATTAACCTGGATTGAATTAAAACTCTGGCTCTAAGGGGAGAGAGATACTATGAAAGATGTGGCAGCGATCATTTTGGGTGGAGGACGAGGAACCCGATTGGACCCGTTGACGAGGTACCGCGCGAAACCGGCAGTCCCCATCGCCGGGAAATATCGCCTCATTGATATTCCGATCAGCAATTGCATCAATAGCGGCATCAAGCAGATGTTTTTGTTGACGCAATACAGCTCAGCATCGCTGCACAGACACATCACGCAGACGTATCATTTTGATGCGTTCTCCAAAGGATTTATTGAAATCCTCGCGGCCGAGCAGACTATCGAGAGCGAGCACTGGTATCAGGGTACCGCCGATGCGGTCAGGCAGAATCTGGTGCACTTTCATAATTATCCCTACAACGATTATCTGATTCTGGCAGGTGATCACCTGTATCGGATGGATTACAGCAAGTTCGTCAAAGCACACCGGGAGATGGATGCGGACATTACCATCGCGGTGAAACCTGTGACAGCAGAGGAAGCCAAAGCGTTCGGTATTCTCAAGGTGGATGGCGATCGCAGCATCACCGAATTCTATGAGAAACCGAAGACCAGGGAGGAACTGGAGCCCATGGCCTCGGAAATTCCGGAGGAGTTCCAGGGGGATGCCGGCGATAAATCCAAACGGTTCCTGGGATCCATGGGAATCTATGTATTCAAGCCCGAGGTAATGGAAAAGGCCTTTAAAGAAGATGGCGATGCCACAGATTTCGGTCACGATATTATTCCCAGGTTACTGAAAACCCGGAAGGTCAAAGCCTACTTCTTCGACGATTACTGGGCGGACATCGGGACGATTCGGGCGTTCTATAATGCGAATCTGGCACTGACGAATATCAAACCGCCGTTTGCCTTCTCCGAAGGGAAAAACCCGATCTACACCCATGCACGGTTCCTGCCAGGGACACGATTCGAAAATACCCATGTCGACAGTTCCTTTATCGCCGACGGAGGATACGTTCAGGCAAACAGTGTCCGGAATTCCATCATAGGGTTGCGAAGCCGGATCGGCGAAGATGTGGAGATCGAGAGTGCGCTGTTAATGGGGGCGGATTTTTACCAGACCGATGAGGAGCGCGAAGAAGACAAGCAGAACGGCATTATCCCTGTGGGAATCGGACCCGGCAGCAAGATCCGAAATGCCATCATCGATAAAAACGCCCGCATCGGGAAAAATGTGGATATCGGTGGCCAGGACTACGGCGAAGATCATGACGAGGATAATTACTCTATCCGAGACGGCATCGTGGTGGTGCCGAAGAACTCCGTGATCCCGGACGGCGCGGTGATTTAGGAAATAAGGTATAGGGGTATAAGTGTATAAGGTTGCCCGCTTAAAGACCGCGAAGTGGGTTTAAGCGGGAAAAATGCTGGAGAATGGAAAAAGTAGAAAGAAGACCGAAAATCGCAATAACAACGCACCACTAACTACGAACAGTTTTTTCCCTTTGTCCCTTCTCCCTTCCCCTTTCTCCGGTTGAGCAAACTAGAGTAAGATTAAAAGAACGACAAACTATAACACAATAACACGGTAACACAATAACACGCCGTTACTCGAACACCTGAACACCTTAACACGCTAACACTGCTGTACTGTTATCTTGCCCACCTTCTTCAGCTGTATTATATTGCATAATCTGTCGAATTCATGAAACCTAAATTAATCCGGGAAGGGTGACGGGTTATGTCCTTAATTGATAAACTGAATGATGATCTGAAATCTGCGATGAAATCCAAGGATAAGGTGCGTCTGGAGACCATTCGCAGCCTGAAGTCCATGCTCCGCGAAAAGGAGATCGAGAAGAACGATGATCTTTCCGAAGAGGAGCAGATCAAGGTGTTGTCGTCAGCGGCGAAGCGTCGTCGTGAAGCAATCGAATCATATCAGGAGGGTGGACGCACCGAGTTGGCCGATCAGGAACAGGCTGAACTGGAGATTATCGAGACGTACCTACCTGAGCAGTTGAGTGAAGATGACATCCGGGAGCTGGTGGACGAAATCCTTGAAGAGACCGGCGCCAGTACCATGCAGGACATGGGCCGGGTTATGGGCGCAATTATGCCAAAGGTCAGAGGACAGGCTGACGGTAGTCTGGTACAGCAGATCGTAAAAGAGAAGTTGTCCTGAGAAAATATGAACGATTCTGCTGTAGAGACGTGCCATGGCACGTCTCTGCCATCGATATCCGAGTGATCAAACAGATGCTTGGTCGTTCATCTGTTTCTAAATAGAGAAGGCCGAATACATGCACTACTTCGACATTATAACCCTGGCCGTCCTCGGCTTCCTTGGCTTTATGGGGTTTCGAAGAGGACTGGTCACCGAGTTATTTAAACTTGTTGGGATCGTCGCAGCTATCCTGGCGGCCATACAGTTCGGGGACGCGGGTACGGCTGTTCTGGGCGCACGCCTGGAGGCGGATCAAAGTACGCTGGCTGTCATGAGTTATGTGCTCATCTTCTTTGTAACGCTCATTATTGTCCGTGTTGCGGCTATCATCATTAAGGGGATTATGCAGTTCGCTATGATGAACTGGCTCGACAGATCCGGTGGTGCGCTGTTCGGCGCACTTAAGGGGGCCGTGATCCTCAGCGGGGTTCTTTGGGCCATTACAATTTTACCGATGGATAAATTCACCAATGATATTGAGGCCAAGTCAAAATCATATCCGTATCTCAAGGGTTTCGCGCCTAAAGTGTACGACGCCGTATTTAGGGTGATCCCCGGCTCCAATTCCTTTGCGGAGAAGCTTCAGGAATTTATCCCCGCCGGAAAGTCGATGGGTCCCGTCGGTCAGTTTGGGAATGAGGATATCATCAAGCAACTGGAGGATGAGCTGGGGGGGAAATTCGATCCCCAGGTCCTAAAGGAATTTAAGGCCGGCGGCCTTAGTGACGAAGTGAAGAAGCTTTTGAAAGAAAACGACATCGATATTTCTGAGGGCGAACCTGGTAGCACGGATCGGTTCTCCCAGGAGCAGAAGGAAAAACTCGAACAGTTGCTCGAAAAATATAAATCCGAATCGGGAGACGAATTACCGGGGATTCCATAGATGGATTGGCAGCAGTACGCATTTGACGACCTGGGATATTCCCGGATTAAAAAGTTTATCGCGCAGCATTGTCTCTCGGAGACCGCCACCACTCAGGCGGAAACACTGACCCCTCTTTCTTCCATAGATGCTATATCGGAGCGGCAGGACGCGGTAACCGACTTCGCCGATCTGCTGGAGTTCGACGATCCGTTCCCGATCCAGCGTATTTCGGATGCCGCCGATCATTTGCAGCATGCTGCGATCGAGAATGCCTTCCTGAAGCCGGAGGCGCTGTTGGAGATCGCCAAAATTCTGTCTGTCAGCCGGAATTGTCAGTCATATCTACAGGAGCGGAAGCATCAGTATCCGGCGCTGAAGCGCATCGTTCAGCCGATCACCGCGCATAAATCGTTGGAAGAAAATATCGAGGAAAAAATTGAGCCGAATGGTGATATCCCGGACTCTGCCAGCAACACACTCCGGAAAATTCGCCGGGAGATTCTGCGGCAGGAGAGCGCTATCCGGGAGCAGATGGAATCGCTGACGCGGCAGTACTCGGATGCCGGGATGCTTCAGGAGGGCCGGGCGACTATCCGTGGCGGTCGGCTGGTAGTTCCGGTCAAGATGGCGTATAAAAACAAGATTAAGGGGATTGTTCATGATCAGTCTGCCAGCGGGCAGACGTATTTCATTGAGCCGATGGCCATTGTTGAGGGTAATAATCGGCTCAAGGAACTCCAGATGGACGAGCAGGAGGAAATTGAGCGAATTCTCCGGAATCTGACGGCGCAGGTCGGCGCGGTGGCCGAGGATATCCGAAGGAATCAGGAGTGTGTCCTACGGATGGATCTGCTACATGCCATGGCTGAATATTCCCTGGAAATTGATGCGGTTCCACCGATTATCTCGGAGTCTCATCAGGTGGATCTGAACCAGGTGAGAAATCCGCTACTGATCAATAGCGAGAAAGAGGTGGTCCCAAACTCTATCGCGTTTGGCGATGAGGCGAATGTTGTGCTCATCACCGGGCCCAATGCCGGTGGAAAGACGGTGACGCTTAAGACAGTCGGGCTTTTGACGCTTATGGGCATGACCGGTCTGCATATCCCGGCCGAAGAGGGCTCCGTTGTCCCATTAGTCGATGCCATCTTCGTGGACATCGGCGATCGCCAATCTCTGGAAAACGATCTTTCGACATTTTCATCGCATATTGAACGCATTTCCGATATCCTGGAGCATGCCACCGAGCGGAGCCTCGTTTTGCTGGATGAATTGGGCACCGGTACAGATCCTACCGAAGGGGCTGCCCTGGCGCGGGCGATACTGGAGCGGCTGTTAGAGAAAAACGTCCTCGGCATTGCCACTACGCACCATGGGGCGCTGAAGGCGTTCGCGCACAATACCGAGGGACTGATCAACGGTGCCATGCAGTTCAACCAGGAAGATCTCTCGCCAACGTATGTGTTGCACCTGGGGCGTCCCGGGAGTAGCTATGCTCTGGAGATTGCAGGACGGGTGGGTATGCAGCCGGACGTCATTGACCAGGCGCGGCATTATCTGGATTCCTCCAAGGAGGCTCTGGAAGATCTTATTGTCCAGTTGGAACAGCAGTCCGAATCGCTGGAAAAGGAACAGTCGGAAGTCGCCTCGACCAAAACGAAATACGAGAATCTGAAGCACGAGTATGAGACCAAGGTTGAAAAGATCCGGCAGGAGGTGAAGAAGGCCAAGAAAATTGCGGCCGAAGACGCCCAGAAGATCCTGGATGAGAGCTCCCGGAAAATCGAGGAAGCTATTCGGAAAATTAAAGAATCTGATGCTTCCACGGAGTCCATCAAAGAGGCCAAGCAGATGGTTTCGAAGCAGAAGGAAAAGATCGCCGAAACCACCGAAGAAGTTACCGAGGAGCCGCAGGATAACGGTAACCCGGTGGACGTGGAATCGCTGCACGAGGGGGATCTGGTTTACGTTCAGCAGTTTGATCGTATGGGGACTGTTCTGGATGAACCGAGTGGAAACCAGCGCATTCAGGTGGACGTTGACGGCAAAAAGATGGAACTCCCGGCAGCATTCCTTCGGGAGCCGAGCGAATCTCAGGCGGAACAGCAGGAGTCGAAACAGTCAAAGAGAAATTCCGGATCCACCTCACGGGTAACCCTCTCGGAAGAAAAAAGCATGACCAACCGGATCGACATCCGCGGCCAGCGAGTGGACGAGGCCCGGTCCACGCTGGAGCAGTTCTATAACCACGCACTCGTAAACAATCTGAATCAGTTGGAAATCATCCATGGCAAAGGCACCGGGGCACTGCAAAACCTGGTGGACGAATTCCTCTCCCAGCAACGCCAGGTGAAGAGCCATCGCCTGGGGGAGATCGAGGAAGGCGGCGCCGGAGTAACGATAGCGGAATTGGTATAGAAATATAGCACGCAGATGACGCAGATTAAGTTGATAAAGACTGATTAAAAGAAAAACACCAATAAATTACGACAATCACCAACAACCCATGAAACCGAAAAGTAATAAATACAAACACAGAGAGGTGACAGAAAAAATAATTGGGGCATTTTATAATGTTTACAACGCTCTCGGTTATGGATTTCTGGAAAAGGTCTATGAAAATGCACTATTATTTGAATTGAATGAAAAAGGAATGGATGCAAAGCAACAAATGGCGATTAAAGTTCACTATAAGGGTAATTTAATCGGGGAATACTTTGCCGATATTGTTGTAAACAATAAAGTAATAGTAGAAATTAAAGCGACTGAAGAATTGCATGAAAAACATACACTTCAATTGATAAACTACCTGAAAGCAACAGATTTTGAAGTCGGTTTATTGCTGAATTTTGGGGAGAAACCAAAAGTTGTTCGAAAAATTTTTACAAATCAAAATTAATCTGTTATCTGCGGTTATCTGCTCAATCAGCGTCATCTGCGTGCTATTAATCAAATATGGCTAGGATACCGGAAGACACCATAGATCAAATCCGCGACGCCAACGATATCGTTGACGTGGTGAGCCAGTATGTTCCTCTGAAAAAGCGGGGGAAGAACTACTTTGGCAAGTGTCCCTTCCACCAGGAGAAAACTGCGTCATTCTCCGTGGCGCCGGACAAGCAAATCTTTCATTGCTTCGGCTGCGGCAAGGGTGGGAATGTGTATTCCTTTATTATGGAATACGAGAAGGTCAGCTTTGTTGAAGCGGTGGAACGGCTGGCGGAGAACGCCGGGATCGAGCTGCCGAAATATTCCGCCAAAGACAAAGGTACGGACAGCGGATCCCTGGGACCGCTGTATGATGCCAATGCGTTCGCTATGCGGCTGTTTGAAAAGGCGCTCTATTCCGACCAGGGCGAGGAGGCGCTGGACTATCTGCTGGGCAGGAATTTTTCCGAGGAGACGCTCCGGGAATTTCATGTGGGCTATGCTCCGAACGACTGGGAGACCATCACCGAATGGGGTCCGAAAAACGATCACGACCCGGATACATTGGTACGCGCCGGACTGGTCATCCACAAGCAGGAACGCAACAGATATTTCGACCGGTTCCGGCACCGGGTGATGTTCCCAATCATCAACAATGGCGGACGTGTCGTGGCGTTCGGCGGTCGTGCTCTGGATCCGGACGAGAACGCCAAGTACATGAACTCACCGGAGTCTCCCATCTACCGGAAGCGGAAGCTCCTGTACGGACTGTATCAGGCCAAAGATGCTCTCCGCCAGTCCAGTGAAGTCATTGTTGTGGAGGGCTACACCGACCTGATGCGGCTCTGGGAGCACAAATTTCAGAACGTTATCGCCGTCTCAGGCACCGCCTTCACTGAACAGCACGCCCAGATACTGAATCGCTACGTCGACAAAGCCGTTCTCTGCTACGACAGCGACACCGCCGGCATTCAGGCGACCCTGCGCGCCGGAGAGATTTTGTTGCAATCCGGTCTGGAAGTCCGCTGCATTCAGCTCCCGGACGGCCACGATCCGGATACCTATATCTCCGAGGAATCGCCAGAGTCCTTCCGGAAACAGATCAAGAATGCCACGTCGCTGATGCAGTTTCGCATCAGCCGCACGGCCGGACAACTGAACGACGCCTCCTCCCGGGCCAATTTCATTAAGGAGACCCTGGATGATATTGCGGAGTACGAGAACTCTCTTACCAGAGATCTTCAGATCCAGGAACTGGCGGAGCTGATTAGAGTAGACGAGCAGCGACTACGGGGCGAACTGGAGAAGCGGCTCCGGCGAACGCGATCCAGGCCGCCGAGACAAAATAAGAAGGAGCCATCGCAGGTTTCAGACGAACAAGATTTCGACTCCAACCAGCGCGCACAATACGAGCTGCTGAAACTCATGCTCACCGAGGACGAAAAACTTATCACCTACATCCTGGAACACGTCACCACAGATGAATTTACGCATCCGGTATTGACACGGGTTGCGCAGGTGTTTGTGGATTATCTGGCAGAGCATCCGATCCTGGATCCCCAGGACGCAATGCCATTGTTTGATGAAGCAGACTTCGAATCCGCCGAGCGGCGTAATGCGGCAAAGGAGATGGTCAGCCGGATGCTGTTCGAGCTGGACGAGTCCAACCAGACCCTTCGCAAGGAGCAAATGGCCAGAGATTGCCTGATGCGACTTGAATTGAACCAGGTCCAGAGCGAAGTTGACCGCATCAACGACGAACTGCATTCAGCTTCACTGGGAAAAGAGGAATCCATGGCGCTTCTGGAGCAGCGCAAGAAACTGGAGCAGCTGAAGAAGGAGATCCGCGAGAAGTATCGGTAATTTATTCTGTAAGGATCTGCCAATGAGGGCGCGTGAAATAGAAAGAACAACCACAGAGTGAGTCATCCCGAGCGACGCTCCGACGTGTCGGAGCGGAGTCGAGGGATCTCGTTGTTCAGCCTCCTAATATTAATTACAGGCGGTAACAAAGATTGAAAGGAAATACCATCTGACTTCTTCGTTTAACTCTGCAATAGCAGTATTTTGTTTGACACGGTTTTCTCACACACCCTTCAGGATGTGTCTCTACCAATGGAACCTCTGCCGAAGGTTTCCTTTACTGCCTCTTAAAAACGGCAATTCAAGAGAGTGCAATCACTCGTGACATACTGCAGCCATAAAACCCTCGGAATTCTACTGGGTGTAATTCTGTTATTTCTCTCCTGCACCAACCCCCTGGAAGAAGCTGTACCAAAGAATTACTCCCTCCTGTTCACCGGATCGCAATACGTGGAGGTACCCTACGACTCCACCCTGAATTCACTGGAAACCAATCAGTTCACCATTGAGGCCTTTGTGTGGACAGACACCGTCACTTCACTGGAGCACCCGGCGATTATTTCTATTCCCAATTCCGCCGGTGGCGAGGAGATTGGGCTATATCGGGACCGTGCGGACAGCAGCAATCGGATATATCTGACCATCGATGCGCAACCGGTGCCTGATATCAGCGGCGATTCCATTCCCGGCCTGTTTATCGAGGACAGTACATCGTATTTTTTCGCCGTCTCCTTCGACAGCGGCCAGGTGGACGTCTATATAAACGGTTTCCGGCGAATTGGAAGTTTTCTCACTGACTCTACACAGATTGATGTCGGAAATGCACCGCTTCTCATCGGGGCCGGCCGTGGCAGTGGTTCCGCGGGCAATTATTGGTACGGCTCATTTGACGAAATTCGAATCTGGCGCACGGTGTTGACCCCAAAGCAGATCAGGTTTCATTACGAAAATCCGGGAAAACTCTCGGAGAACTTTATCCGCCGGAATTCCCCATACGACAATCTCATCGGACTGTGGCGGTTCAACGAGGGAGCAGGTTCTGCGGTGAGCGATGGGAGCGGCAACGATCTGGACGGTTCGATTACCGGCATAGCCACCTGGCAGCCGATAGGCTTCTCCCCCTAACAGGAAATTACGTTTGCAAAAGCCGGCACCGGCATCTAAATTTTCATGCTTTGGTCTTGGGCCCTTAGCTCAGTTGGTCAGAGCGACGGACTCATAATCCGTTGGTCGGGGGTTCGAGTCCCTCAGGGCCCACACTTGCAAACCCTTGTGATGCTTGTGGTTAAGGCGTTGCAGGGGTTTTGTGTGTCTGGGTATTTTTCGACAAAATCCTGCATACACCGCATATTCCCCAGTAGTTTGTCCATATATTGTCCACGGAAATTCCTGGAATAATTCTAACATTTTAGAATCTCATGGCCCAAAATAGAACACAACCTAAAGATAACTCGATAACGCAACCGCCTGTTCAGGTTACCGCCATCCAGATGCGTCAGAAACTAATCCCTCAATCCCCTAAACTTCCCGAACTTGATAGATACTCCTCCGAAGAATCCAAAGAGAATATTATTCGGCAAACTAGCAAACTTGCAAACCAAACACCAGTCGAATGACCAATTCCGATACCAGGCCTAATGAATTGGGGTGCGTTGCTCACGACTTCTACCAGCAGGTAGGCGACAAAGCAATAAACACCTATTTAAACTTGAGTAATCGATATTCCGGTTAATTTTGTTTTATATAAAAACCAGCTGCCCTAAAACCCTTGTGTTGCCTCACCACATCAAGTACTATAGGGTAACTTTTACATTGGAGTGTACCCAAGTAGTTATTGCATTACGGATTAGTAGTATTTCATAGATTCGTGTGACAATTACTGGAATAGCCAAACAAATACGCCTCACTGTGCCGCCACCTAATTTACCGGAAGGGAAAGTACATTGAATCTACTGTTTAATCTGCGGTTGGAGTTTTTTCTGATATTCTTGCTCGTTTTCGGTGCGTCGTTGGACGCTTCTCAAATAACTCAGACGGTTAAGGGCCGGGTTGTCGACCAGGAAACGAGAACCGGACTGGCCGGTGCAAATGTTGTCATTCTTGATACTGAAATGGGCGCGGCAACCGATGCAAATGGGCATTTCCGGATACCGGGTATTCCGATAGGCCGATATAGTATCAAGGTCATGTATATGGGCTATCAATCCCGAATTATTCCGGAAATCCTCGTTGGATCGGGCAAAGAAGTTGTAAAAACTATTGGGCTGGAAGAGAAAATCATTGAGGGGCAGGCGGTGTCGGTTACTCCGAAAATTGATAAAAGTAAGCCGTTAAATTCTCAAGCAACTGTGAGTGCCCGGTCCTTCTCGGTAGAGGAAACCCGTCGGTATGCCGGTGGATTGGACGATCCTGCGAGGCTTGCTTCCAGCTTCGCAGGAGTGACATACGGGAATGCGCAGGATAATGCCATTATAATCCGAGGCAACGCTCCCAAAGGATTGCTGTGGCGTCTGGAAGGTATTGAAATTCCGAATCCAAATCATTTCCCTGGTGGAAATGTTATCGGCGGAGGACTGGTCACTATTTTCAGCAATCAACTCCTGGACAATTCAGATTTTTTCACCGGGGCATTCCCGGCTGAATACGGGAACGCACTGTCTGGTGTATTTGACATGAGCCTGCGTAACGGAAACAGTGACGTACGCGAATATACGTTTCAAACTGGTCTTATGGGGATCGACCTTGCCGCAGAAGGCCCGTTTCCGCAGCTAGAAAACGCGTCATATTTAGTAAACTATCGGTATTCTGCTATTGGGTTACTGACCGATTTACAGGTGATCGATACAGAACAAAATCCCCGGTATCAGGATTTGTCATTTAAGTTGAATTTCCCAACGCACAAAATCGGCACGGTCTCATTATGGGGCATCGGAAGCGTAGACCGGATTGCCGAAATTGAACAACCCGATTCTGCACAGTGGGAAACGAACTGGGACCGGGTAAAGTACGATTCTGAGTTTCGGATAGGAGCCATTGGATTAAACCATAAATATCTCACAGGAACATCTACCTACATTAACACGACCATTGCGACCACCGGTGAAGATGTATTTTACGATCATGACCGGCTGGATGATGCGCTGACACTTCGGGATGAAGAGTTTATTGATAGATTCAATGGCAAGACCACATTCACATCGGAGGTAACCCATAAATTCAGTCCGCAATTTAACAGCACGACCGGGATCATCTGGAGTCACCTCTTTTATGATATGACGTTGCGCTCAACTGCGGACAACGATCCGGACACTTATCAAACATTCGTTGATGAGTCGGGAAGCACGCAGTTTTTCCAGGGCTATACTCAGACAGAATACAGGTTATATAACGATCTGAGATTTAATGCCGGGGTGCATTATGGGTATTTCCTCCTGAATAGCAATGCCTCTATAGAGCCACGCGCAGGTGTCAAATGGAAGCTTCATCCACGTCATTCGCTGAGTTTTGGGTACGGACGGCACAGTCAGCTTGAGGGCTTGCAGTACTACCTGGCAAAGCGGACGACAGCCAGTGGAACGGAACAACCGAATAAGGACTTAGATTTCGCCCGGGCCGATCATTTTGTATTCGGGTACGATTTCCAGATCACAAAAACCACCCGGATAAAGATCGAGCCGTATTATCAGTATCTCTTCGATATTCCGGTGAAAAGAGATGCCCCTTTTTCTTTCATCAATCTGAAAAATGAGTTTTACATCAATGAACCGCTAGTGAATGAAGGTACAGGGAAAAATATCGGCATTGATGTCACGCTGGAACGGTTCCTGAATAACGATTATTACTATCTCATGACAGCGTCCGTATTCGATTCGAAATATACCGGAGGTGACGGGGTGGAACGTGACAGCCGATATAACCGGCAATATGTCGTCAATGCTCTCGGTGGGAAGGAATTCCATGTGAAAGGCAAAAATATCCTTGGAGTAAACGGCCGATTGACCTGGATGGGCGGTGAACGAACAAGCCCGGTTTTACGAAGCGCCTCATTACGGGAGAAAAGAACTATTCTCGATGAATCCCGACTATTCGAAGGGGCACTGGATGGTAATTTCTATCTTGATTTATCATTGACCTATCGGATGAATAGTCAGAACCTTTCACACATTTTTGCTCTGCAGGTGAAAAATATCCTGGGCAGCGCAGATGACTATGGATATGTATACAATATTCAAAGAGAAAAAATTGAGAAGGACCGCATGGTGATCACCTTACCTTCGATCAGCTATAAAATTGAGTTTTAACCTGAATCATTCATAAATCTGAATAAATGAACGTCCTCTATGTGTGTTAAGATCAATATTTTCAGTTAGGTAGAGACGTTCCATGGAACGTCTCTACTTGGAACATTTCCAATACTTCCTCTGGTTCGGAAAAGCCCCCTGAATACTTGTTCAACTGGATTCCCGAAAAATGTGCTGCTATTTTATGAATTATGCAGGTTAACTGAACCTGATCATGCGGAGGATAGGATGATTCAAGAATACACATACAAACCGGTCCAATATTTTTTTCTCACCTTCTTAGTCAGTTTTGCCTTCTATTTCGCAGGAGCGTATCTCAGTTTCCATGAAACGCTTAGCGACTATTATATGCTCTTCATGCTGATTGGATTAATGACACCGTTCCTTCTCTCGGCGGGAATGATATTCACCGCCGGAAACGCCAATCTAATCCAGGATTTTGCCAACCGGCTTGTGAATATTAAACTCATCGATCCGAAGACATTACCATTCTTCATTTTGTTAATGCCGCTCTCGGTAATAGCGTCTATCCTTCTCTCCCTGCCTTTCGGGGAGTCGTTGGATCAGATTCAGCTTGCGGAAGGGTTCTCTTTCTCTACCGGATTCGTTCCCGTATTGCTGTTGCTCTTCCTTGCTGCGACATTTGAAGAACTTGGATGGCGCGGATACGCGTTCGACAGTTTGCAGAGCAGATATAGTATTCTTACTGCGACACTCATATTCAGTGTGCTCTGGTCGCTCTGGCATTTCCCCTTGCTCTTCGTGAAAGATTCCTACCAGTATGAGATCCTTCACCAGAACACTTGGTTTGCAGTCAATTTTTTCGTAAGCATTATCCCGCTGGGGATTATCATTACATGGATTTGCATCCGGAATAGAAAAAGTGTGATTGCAGCGGCCTTGTTTCATTTTATTGTGAATTTATCGCAGGAAGTTTTAGCGATTACCCAGATTACAAAAAGTGTTGAAACCCTGGTGCTTTCAGTTGTGGCGGTGGCGATTATAATAATAGATAAAGAGGTATTCTTTCCACGGGATCTCATCACGGAGGAAGCAACAGCGAGTGCAAAAGCGATCCAGCCAGGCTGGCAGTAAGTTCGTATTGCAAGAAACTTCGCTGTCCCAGAAGAATGGTCATTAATCCACCATCCTATAGGACCAGTTTTTGCCCGGTTCTGCAGCTCCGCAGACGAGACATAGGTATTCCCCCGTGTTATCGATTGTGTCTCAGGTTACGGTTCCTGAGGATAACGGTTAGTGTTCCAACGATTCCGGCCACCAGCAGACCGATATCCTCATAGATGCCGAAGTTCAGCGCGGCACCAAAGCCGATAAGTGACCAGATTCCTGGAATGATCAGCAGGTGAACCGGTACTCTGCGGATTGCAGTCAGCAGTATCCCGAACGTGAATATAGTGGTGGGACAGGGCAGACCAAACGTGGGCAGTTCAGGATACGGGTGACCTAGAACAGTCCCAAGTACTGGGTAGATAATCAGCGCATACGCAAAAAATACCCATGCCAGCATCCGCGCTCCGGAATCCTTCAAACTGAACTGCAATTTCCGGGAAAAACCCGCATCAAACATGAAAAGGGCACCTTGCAGGACAAACAACGCACCAAATCCCCATGCGGCTTTATTGATAGCGGTGAAGTGGATCCAGTGATACGCGATCCCCATCCAGAGCCAGTATCCCCCAATTATTCCCGAGACGATCCGGCTTCGGATTTCCCGTTGTCTCCAAATCAGTGCAAGTAAAATAAATGCACTTAACACCAAGATAATTTGCATAGGCCAAACTGCCTGATTGTATGCCACGATAACCTTAATAAATTCCTCAGATGTAAATGGTATATTCATTTCCTACCTCCCCTGGTAATGAGTTGATGAATCAGAAAATTGTCCCGTTGTACCTGAATCTTCCAGCCGGCGGACGCCAAACAAATAGTGCATGGTGAGTCCGATGCCCCAGCCGACCATCGGAAACAGAAACCAGAGAAATTCCGGGACAAAAGTGAGATTGATGAGAACCAACAGCGGAATAACACACAGATAAGCCAGCCGGTGCATCCGGAATCCCCGGTTTTCCTTCACTAATTGTGCAGATTCCTGTGACATGACTTCCTCCTTCAGTTAGTGGTTTTTTACACTCCAGATTCGATCCACACCGTATGCTTCACGGAACCCAGTTCCCGGCCACCCGCCAGGATATTAAGCGCCAGGGTACTGCCTTGGACCGGCAGCGAGCCATCCCAGGACAGGTGCAGGCAGAGATCCGTCTCATATCTGGCGTGATAATAGATGTGGAGAAACTCCAGCTCGGGGAACTGGTCGCGGTTTCGGAGGCTCACCCGGAGCTTTGAAATCAGTTCGTCCCGCGTCCCTTCCGTCACCCTGATGTGAATCTCTTCCAGTGCCTTCATCGCTTTTTCCTTTTGTTTGTGTTCTATACTTCTCTATGCAGCGACTGTGCCAAAATCGTAAGTCAATCATAAACATATACTTACATTTCTTACCCAAATCCGGGAGTGTCGTATATGGCATTTCCGACTGTCATATATGGCATTTCATGCGTATTCTACCGTATATGACAGTTTTACCAGGAGAAGGTATGATAGAAAAGGATCTGTTTCGGGAAGTCACAAATAGAATGTGTAGTACACTCGATTTGACGGAGGGATTGAAAGAAACCTTTCCACTGCTGTGCGAACAGTTTCCGCTGGACGAAATCCGACTGAACATCCTGGATACGGAACTACGCGCGGTGAAGACGGTTGCGGTGGTGACCAAAGATGAATCCCAGGATCTTTTTACCAATCCGATAGTGTTGCCGCTTCCCAACGATGCCATTGCCGAACTCACCGGCGACGAACTCCCCGACATCCGCACGGTGGATCGGATCAACGAGGATCGCGCCACGGCCTCTATCCGCTCGGAGTTTTTCCCGGACGTGCCGGAATCGTCCATGCTGATTATGCGGCTCACTGTGGACGATCAGCGACTGGGCGTGCTGCTTCTCCGCGCTGAGGGAGTCGGTCGATACACAGCAGGACATAAACAGCTCATCGGCGAACTCAATGAACCGTTCAGTATCGCTTTGAGCAACGCCCTGGCTCACCGGGAGATCCAGCGGCTCAACGCAGCATTACGAGAGGAAAACCGCTTCCTGCAAAAGGAAAGCCGTTCCACTGCCGAGGATGTGGTAGGCGCGTCGTTTGGGCTTTCAAATGTAATGGAGAAGGTGCATCAGGTCGCTCCCATGGATACCACGGTGTTGCTCCTCGGCGAAACCGGTGTGGGCAAGGAAGTCATCGCTGACGCCATACACGATCTATCCGGCAGAAAGAATGGACCGTTAGTCAAGGTCAACTGCGGTGCGATCCCGGAATCGCTCATCGACAGCGAACTGTTTGGTCACGAGAAGGGCGCCTTTACCGGGGCTGTCTCCGAGAAAAAAGGGCGCTTCGAGCGCGCTCGCGGCGGAACGCTTTTTCTCGATGAGATCGGCGAACTGCCGCCGGAGGCCCAGTTGCGGTTACTCCGCGTGCTCCAGACCAACACCTTCGAGCGGGTCGGCGGCAGCGAAACGCTGGAGACGGACGCACGGATCGTGGCAGCCACCCACCGGGATCTGGAATCAATGGTGGAATCCGGCGAATTCCGTCAGGATCTCTGGTACCGGATCAACGTGTTTCCGATTGCGATTCCGCCGCTCCGGGAACGCCGCCAGGATATTCCGGCGCTGGTGAATCGTCTGGTGGAAAAAAGATCTCAGGAGATGGGCATCTATCCGCCTCCGGCGCTCGAAGAAGGTGCTATGACCAGGCTCCGGGATCGGAACTGGCCTGGCAACGTGCGGGAACTGGAGAATGTGATAGAGCGGGAACTTATCCTGCGTCGGAACGAGCCGCTGCAATTCGATTGGCTCGCTACGGAAGAAATCCCGTCAACGAAATCCGATGCGGAGGTTCCACCCGCAAAACTAGATACGATTATTACGAAACATATCAAGCGCGCCCTGAACTATGCCGAAGGCAAAGTCGGCGGCCCTGGCGGCGCGGCGGACATCCTTGGAATAAACCCCAGCACGCTTCGCCACCGTATGAAAAAACTTGGGATCCCCTATGGGCGTAAATCCACTTAGAGATTTTCCGTAGAGCAATGTCTCATCCGCAAATTGTTACTCCATTTTCGTTGGTCATTCCTTACATTATTTTAACTATAATACAATATTGTGAGGGATTAGAAGTATCCAGTGAATTCATCTGGTGTCCAAAACAGTAAAGTGCAAGCGAATCCCGCGGCCTGGGTTGACCAGTACGGAGATTACCTCTACCGCTACGCCGTGCCCCGGGTGGCAAGCGAGGAGGATGCTGAAGACCTGGTACAGGAAACCTTTCTCAGCGCACTGGAAGCCTATTCCGATTTTCGCGGGGATTCGTCCGTGCGGACGTGGCTGTTCAGTATCCTGCGTCGCAAGATAATCGACTATTATCGCAAGAAAGGTCATCGGGACGACCACGAAATCGACGGGGACTATAACGAGTCCGCCGACTTCTATGCCGAAGGGACCATGAAGGGACGGTGGAAGCCCGAGGCTGCTCCACGGGATTGGCGGCGTGACCCCGAAGCGCAGACGGAAACCGAGGGGTTTATGCAGGCGCTCCATCGCTGCATCAACCAATTGTCCTCCGGATTAGCGGCGGCGTTCACCCTCAGAGAACTCGAAGAGATGGATACCGATGCAATCTGTAAGGAATTGGAGATTACTTCGTCTAACTTATGGGTGCGGTTACACCGGGCGAGAAAGCAAATCCGGCAGTGCCTGGAGCAAAGCTGGATTCATCCTGACACTGTAGAATAAATCGGACAGAACGATGAAAACAACAATTATGATGCACGTTATAAAACCGGTTATCGATAAGCTCACACCGAGTTGTGAGATTATATCGCAACAGATTTCCCGGTCGATGGATAGCCCGCTGAGCCTGAAGGAGCGTATGCAGGTACGGGTCCACCTGATGGCGTGTAAATTATGCACCCGGTACCGGAATCAGCTGCTTGCCATTCGGCAGAAGATTCGGGACCAGACCGAGGCATGGGATGCCGATTCCGACATCTCGGAATTCCACCTCTCTCCGGAAAAACGGGAGCAGATCAAAGAGAAGATGCGCGATAGTGCGTCGGACTCCACAAATAAATAATCGCTGGGTTTTCTAACGTTTCGCCTGAGTTATTCCTGCAATTATCATGTGCTTCATTTTGTGAGTTTCTCCCAAATAGTCTGACAGGGGACAGCTACTCTATCTCATCAGCCTCACCAGAGATGTCTTCCGGCATAGGATGAACGTCGTAATAAATTTCCTGGCCCTGAAACCAAAAAGTATATCTAATGGGATGCAGATAGATTTTCGAAAATTTAAGAATTAGTCGGGGTACAAATGTAAAAAATCGATGACGAAAACAGACGGTTCACTGTTTCAGGATCCACCCGAATTTTCGCTCCCAGCACTTTATCTGATTATCGTAACCACCGGAAACGATCCAGGTGGCGTCATCAGCGATGCTGACAGCCCAGAGTTTTTCGGCATTGGTGTCGCTCCAGAGTAAATCACCGGTGTTCGTGTTCCATACCGTCACATTGCCATCCTCTGATCCGGTTACCACACGTTCAGTGGTTTGAGCTGCCATGAGAGTCGTAATCGATTTCCCGGGATCAATCTGCCAAATTTTTGCTCCTGTCTCTGAATCCCATGCCGATAAATCAATATCCGGCCCACTAGCCAACACGGTCGGTGCATCAAAGGCATTTACAATTTCCATTACGGGTCCGCAGGATTGTTTCCATATAATATCCCCCGTATCATAATCCAGTACAGTAATGCCCCTGTCACTTCCGACCAGAACGTATGCCTGATCTGGATCAATATTTACGGAGTTCAGCGGGCTACCGATTTCCTTGTCCCACACCTCTGCCCCAGTAGCTGCATTCCACATTACCACGGATCCGCCTGAGCCGGCTGAAACCACAGCAGACCCATCCGCCGTAAATTGTACACTTCGTACATCGTCAGAATGATGTCCTGCCCATAATTCTGTACCGGTGGTGATATCCCACACTTTCAGAGAGTTGTCCTGACTCCCGGTCACCAGCCTGGTATTATCCGCCGCAATGTCGACATCCCATACGACTCCGGTGTGCTGATCGGTCCAATTTTGGGTGCCGGATGCTGCATCCCAGCTTACCACCTGGCCCCCATATCCTCCGGAAATTACTGTTCCGGACAATCCGCCAAAATCGAGAACGTTTACCGGACCGGATTGGGTTCCCGACCACACCAGTGTTCCGTCTGACCGGTCCCACAACTTTATCGAATTTTCCTGCCCGCCGGAGGCTATCCACTGGTGATCATCGCTCATGGCTACGGAAATCACATTGTCAGAATGGCTGCCGTTCCAGTGTTCATCATAGTATTCACCCCAGATTATCGTATGCACCTTGCTCGATTGGGAAACATTGTGTGCAGTGACAGTGCGAACCCGGTACGTATATTGGTTATTTTGTGTAATGTCCCCATCACTGAACTCCAGGTGACTCGTTTTACCCCGGACGATATACGGTCCGTTTTCTTCTTTTCGCTCAACCTGATACTCCGTGACGTACGGCAGATCAACAGCCTCCCAGGCGAGATGGACCGAATATGGATCGTCCGATGATATTTCAACGTTACCGGGAGGGGGCAAATAGGTTTGTTTGGATTTGGTAACCGCCGGATGTGATTGATTCTCGGCCGTTATGGCATGGAGACGGTAAACATAATCATATCCGACAGTCAAATTTGAGTCGACATAGGATTCTGAATTGGACGGGATCTCTGCAAGGAAATCGTAGGTTCCGCCGTTCACGCTCCGATATATTCCGAACCCGGTTTCATAGGTGTAAATATCCTGCCAGTGTAATTTCAAGCGATAATCGTCGAGCACCTCGACGGATAAATCCTTGGGAGCAGGGAACGTTGGTTTGATATCTTTCGTCTCTTCGCCTGAGAAATTCCCACCTGCATAACCCTGTATCCGGTAGGTCAGGGTGGTATCAAGAAGAATCTTTGTGTCAGTCCACGTCTCCGTATTCTCTACGGCTATCGCATAGTGCGTCTGCCATTCCCCGTCGCCGATTTTTCGGCCGATCCGGAAACCCTCTTCACCATCGCTTTCATCCTCCCAGGAAAGTTTGATTTCTGTGTCAGTCTTCTGGGTGACCTGAAATTCGGCGGGTTTGGGAAAGGACGGATTGAGACTCAACACGAGCGGTAAGGATTCATTCTCATCGGCGTAGACATAGACCCGGTAATAATTAACATTGCTGGTGACAGCAGCAGTGTCCACCCAGGAGGTGGAATCCGTCTTTCCATAGGCAAGAATCCAATCCCCGTCATCTCCCAGTTTCCGGTCGATTTTGTAACCAGCGATATGTGTCTGCTGTTCCTCCCAGGAGAGCCGAACTGTGTGGACGTCCACCTGAGTAATGTCCAGATTCAACGGTGACTTCACTCCGATGAAATTGCCCGAATCATACGGATTATTCCAGTCGCGCACCTCACAGGAAAACAACAAAATCAACACTAAAATCAGACTTGCTGGGATATGGATCGCGCGGGTCACCATGTAAATATCGCTCCCAGGGAATAGTGCATTGTACCGTCTGCATCTGATACGGCCTTCAACTGGTTGGTGATCTCCATCTCCCGGAAATGATACGAAAGCGCTGGCAGCAGACAGGCCGCACTTATCCCGTAGAATATGGGATAGAGGGTATCCTCCAGTTCAATCAGCCGGTGTAGATCTGAGGCCCGGCCCGTGGAGGTCTTATACGCCTCGTAATGTTTGTCTGCCGAATACCGAATGTACACCCCTATCGCGCCACTCACGATGGAACTACCCAGCCAGATATTTCTCTTCCGGTGATACTCACTCTTTCGGCGTTGTAATTCTTTCGTAGTCAGTTCCGGCTCACCGGATTCAACCTCGGATTGCTGTACGATCGGCGCTTTAGCCATCAGCATGAATTCCAACGAACCTATATTGGTCTCCGGTAAGGTCACCGTCTGTAGCGGCTCTCCGGCATGGACCGTGTGCGCAGCAAAATTCAGCAGAGCACACAAAATAGCATATTGTATCATCGTGAATTTTTGTGTCTGATTCATCCTAGAAATCCACTCCAAATCCGAATCTAATTCTTCGATACATATCTACAGCGCCCGGATCGTGTAACTCTCCACCGACGCGGCCTTTGTGATCCACCCAGAGCACATTTCTCCGGTCGAAAGCATTGAGTATTTCCAGCGAGAGATACGGGTGTACTTTGCCGATTTTGAACTGCTTGTTGACCCGGATATCCAACGTTGATGTCGGATCGAGGCGGCCATTATTTGGGGTAGTCGATTCACCGACGTTTTCCGTATACGGCAGGGGACTGTTCCAGCGCCAGAGGAGGTTTACTCCGCCGACTCCGGGCTTCCGGAAATCCATATTGGCCACCAGCGTGTGTCGCTGGTCCCAGCTGAGCGGGTACTCGTCCACCGGTACCTGATAGCCGCGCTCGGTCCACAGAAATTTTTCGAGCGCACTTGAGCCGGTGCCCTTGGCATACATGTACGTGTAGTTAATTTTCCCGGAAATATACTTATTGTAATCCCGGTGCAGGGAGAACTCAAAACCGCGGATATTGACGTGTGTCATGTTGACGAATCGGGTAAATCCGGAACTGTTGTATACATCCTCTTCAGTGGGGTTCTTATAGGTATTTGCATCCACGAGGTTCGAGACATCTTTGTTAAAGACAGTTGCATCCATTAACAGGTGACTACTGAGCTGGCTTCGATAACTGAGCTCATACATCACCGTCTTGGCCGGCTTAAGATCCGGATCGCCGAGGGGTGAAAACCCCTGCGCCGTGCTCAAGTTGGAGTTGGTGTACAGGTATTCAAACAGCGGTATCTGGAAAAAGTGCCCGTAGTTTACGTGCAGGACATCCGTGGGAGTCACCGGAAAGGCCACACCAAGCCGGGGACTGAACTGGTACTTTGGGTCGGCCGGGACAGACCCCTCGTGATCGATGATCCATTCGCTGCGATCGCCGACCAGTTTCTCTTCCAGCGCCGGTCGCGAAGCCCGGGGATCGAAATAATCGAAGCGTATCCCGAAGTTGAAGACCGCGCTGGTGAAATCCATCTTGTCCTGCAGATACCACGCCGCCCGCCAGGGATAATACTGGTACTCCGTATCGTAAGTGATGAACTGGGGAAAATCGGCATCCGGTGTTGGGATGAACTTGGACTGCACGTTTTTCTTGTACAGGTCGAAATAGGTGAACCGTGCGCCGGTTTTAATCTGGTGGTGCTCGGTAACCTGGCTGGTAAGATCCAGTTTGGCTAGCGTTTGTACTTCACCGTGATCCATCCACCACGGCAGCCGCCCTGTATGTATAAACCCGCGCCAGTCGCTCAGGCTCTCTACGCCGTCACTGTTATAATCGTAGAAAGAGAGATTCGGTAGTTCTTCGGTGTTTTCACCCAGGATGGATTTCAGCACGTTGTATTGACTGAGCCGAATCTCGTAGAACGTTCGCGAAGAGAGCGTATGCACTCCTGTCAGGCTGATACGATAACTTTTTTTCGTCCGCACCGGCAGCCCGGATTGATTGTACTTCCACTTGTGATCGTACTCCGTCCAATCCCACATGGAAAGCAGTCCCTGGGCAGTCAGCTTCAGGGATTCCGTGGGCCGGTATGTCAGTTTGGTATTGATGTTGTAGTTATAACTTTCGTCCGCGTTGAGCACCATCATCCGGTTGCCGTACTGCTCGTCCTTCCACCGGGAGTAGGGGTATTCGAAATTCGCGGAAATATAGTAGCCCGCCTTTTCGGGATAAATCGGCCCGCTCAGACTCACCTCACCCAGCCGATCCACCGGGCTCACCTCGCGACCCATGGGTGACGGATTTCGACCGAGATGGGTCACGTCGTATTCCGCCTTGCCCTTGAATTGCTCGGTACCTTCCTTAGTCAAAATATTGACGACGCCGGACATGGCATTGCCGTATTCCGCATTGAATCCACCCGTCTGGACTGTCATTTCGATGATGGAACTGTTCGGGAGCTCCGATCCGGCCTTCCCTTCGATGGCTTCCATGATCGGAATACCATCGACCAGGTAGAGGACTTCCGTTTTGCGTCCACCACGGATATGTCCTGCGGCGACACCCGGCTGGATGTTGACCAATTCCTGGTAGGACTGGAGCGGCAGATTTTCGATTTCATATGATGAAACGAATCGCGTCGTACCGGTGATATCCTTGCGCAGCATGGGTGATTCGGCCGTCACCACCACCTCTTCCCCCTCTATGGCCGAGGGCTCCAGTGCAAAGTCAATGGTTGTGCGGAGATCCGTCAACACTACGACATTGGTTTTGACGACTTTTTTATAGCCGATTAAAGAAACCGCTACTTTATATTCACCTGCTGGAATATTATTAATGACGTAGAAGCCGTTATTATTCGTTGCTGCGCCGAGGTATGTGTCCGGGATATATACGTTCACGCCCGAAAGAGATTGGCCGGTTTCTGCATCGATCACCCGACCGGCAATGGTGCCGGTTACACCTGCTTCAAGCATGGTCCATGGCAGCAGCCATAACAGAAGGATAAGACAGCCGTATCTGTCGAACAATAATTTCTCTACCTTTTGCATAATACTTTACAAATTC
The DNA here is from genome assembly GCA_021734025.1 of Candidatus Neomarinimicrobiota bacterium. Taxonomy (NCBI): domain Bacteria; kingdom Pseudomonadati; phylum Fidelibacterota; species Fidelibacterota bacterium. The sequence goes on along the minus strand of JAIPJS010000016.1, from coordinate 49,926 downwards.
GGATCGCGAAAACTATACACTACTTTGGACATTGAATTACTAATCCACAACTGATGGTTGATTGTTGAATAATACAGGTCGTGTGTAGTGATCCATTTAAGACCCTGCCCGTCTTCCACCGGATGATACGTTGCCAGGATTTCTCCCTGGCGATTAATTTTAAATAATACATCCTCTGTTGGATTACAAGTCCAAAAATTCTCACCAGCTGCTGTCAAATTACTCAGAATCCCGGTATCGACGTCATATTCGGCAGTGACCGTCGCCGGATCCTTCCCGCGATACTGTAATTTCGACCGGTGCACGCTCCAAAATTTTGTCCCGTCCCAGGCCAAACCGCTGAACGGCTCGGTCACTGTTATTTCCTCAACCAATTCACCGGTCGACTTCTTATAACGCTTAACCGTTGTTGAGTTTCCGGCATAGAAATATTGTCCGACATTGAAAAAAATGTCAGCGCCCGGCATGCGATTATCTACCTGCCCGGTTACATTTATCTGGTCGTTCTCAGAGCGCAGCTCACAGAAATATATTTTAAGCCGTCGTCTGAAATTTGCCACAAACTCTCCGAACACATATAAGGTGTTTTCACTCCAACTGATCCGAGGATTTGACGTAAGGAAGTTCATGGGGTAGATATTCGTACTGACAAGTGGTTTGGGCAGGCCATAAATCCTGGAGGTGCTCTCGTAGTTCATGGAAAATTCCCGTTCTGCAACTTTATACCCGTCGCGAAACAGTTCAACTATATAGTTCCCGGGGACGACGGAGTCTATTTGAAACATGCCCACAGAGTCCGACGCAGATTCCATTGCTACCGGGGATACTTCATAATGAAGGTCAATGGGACGAATAATAATTCTGCCGCTGGCAACCGGCTGTGCTGTATCATCCATATCCACCAGTGATCCGGTAAGCGTATACCGTGGCACTTCCGGTCTGGTAATGCTGTGGTCCTGTTTGTCCCAGCAACTATTCAGCGATAATCCCAATAGTATACTCATGAATACGAGCTGCCAGAATCCTCCCCGGAATATATTACGGTGTTGGAATTGTATATATGCTTTTTCCATCGGTGGTAATCCACAATCTTTCATCGTATTCCGAATATGATATATCGACTATTTGCAACCAGATTTCCTTTTTAGAACCAAACAGGCGATATGCATTCAAAATTGATCCATCCTGTTTTAGTTTCAGCATTACCTGGTCGCCGGTATCAAAGATGTAAAATGCGCCGCCAGCCGCAGTGATACAGTTAAAATAGCTCCCGCCTGTCTGGTAGGTCTCCTGCACTGTGCGAATATCCTTGCCGCGGAATTGCAGTATTCGGCCGAAAACAGTCCAGATGCCACGGGAATTTTGGGTCAGGCCGTAAAATTTTTCGGAGCCTTCCATGGTGAATTCGCTCAGTGTCTGTCCGGTGGTTGGATCGATCAGCAGCACCGTTGATCCAAACGCCCTGTAGAGCAGACGATCTGCCACATCCAACACGGTCGCTTCCGGGAGTGGGTCATCATAATATTTTACACCGTGTAATTGTCCTGTTGACGCCTGCAAAGCCGGACGGCACTGATGTAACGCAGGCATTGCTTTTAAATTCTGAATGTAACTCCCGGTTAGCCACGCTTTTGTTCCAACCCAGGCAATCAGTAATCGGTATGCACCTGCCGGGCTATTCACATCTTTGCTGATTTTCCTGTCACTAACAAGATAATCCGGAGTGGAGACCTGCAAAAACCGGTCTGAGTAATTGATGTTAATCTGCTTGCTCACCACGCGATACTTATCCCGGTAAACCTGTAGAATGTATAACCCGGGATAGGCCGTATCGAAATGAAAAAACCCGTTGGTATCCACCACCGTGGTTTGCATATCAGGTGAGACATCATAAATCATTATGCTAGGGTAGAGCTTCACCGTCGCATTACTAACGGTCTGGCTGGTATCGTGCATCATTACGGTGTGCCCACTCAGTTCATAATGCGGCCATTCCGGTTGGGTCACCTCGTGTGATTGTTTGTCCCAGCAATTGGTCACAATGAGTACTGTAAATAACAGGACTGTAATATTTGTTCGGTGTGGATTCAAAATTTCATTTTCCAGAGATAACCGGCTGCTTCCGTCAAACGCTTCTCATAATAATCGGAGTACAGAATCGCGACTAGATCTCCATTCTTGTGTCGATTTATGGTAAACCCGCTCTAAAACGCCTCTCCTTCCTCCGGATGATAACCGATCCCCTGTTTGAGCTCTTCTCTGGTCATATCTTCGGTTCCGGCTGACTTTTTTTCCGGGCCTTCGACTTTAATTCCCGTTTGATCTCCGGGTTTTTTGAGATGCGTGGTCCAAAAAGAGCGAATCAATAATTACTGCCGCCCGGAACAGATTTTCGCAGACTTCCTGCTGATTGCATCCACTAAGTATGGTCACACATGATATTCGTCTCGGCGAATTGTGCGATTTAATCCTCAATCAGGGGAATGTCCGTTACCTGGTTTTGCAATTGTAGCACACAAATTCTTTATAAAGACGCAGACAGAATCAGGTTTGGTATATCCGGTTCTCCTTTCCCGGAAATTTTTTTCACTAATAATTGCTAATCTAAGGTACCAAGCGCCCCGAAACAATTCAGAATCCAGCATTTCGCCGATGAGACGATTGCAGAATTTTTGTTTCACAAAGGCACATCCATCCTTTTATAGTTGATTGCTTCACATATCACAGTTCAACAACACTTTTACATTGTCTGATACGCAGTTCAAAGTAGTCCTGCTCAGCCATTTCCCAGTAAAAATGTGATATTTTCGACTTGCTCCGGATTGTAGTGTAAGGTTTCTGGTTCTCGTTCGTCTAACAGAGTGAAGACAAAATGAGAACAATCCACACACACAACAAAGGAGTCACATAATGAAACATTTCACAAGAGCATTTACGGGAATAGCTGCTCTCATATTGGGGATTATGCTGAGTACGGGAAACCTGCAGGCGCAGAATTCCGGACTGGTGACCGTTCAGTCAGGCAAAGATTTTGACCAGACCGTGGAAACGCTGCGGCAGATGATCTCTAAAAATGACATGATGGTGATGTCCGAGATCAACCAGGGGAAAATCCTGTCCATGACCGGGCTGCAGCTGAACGCCACGTCGCTGTTTGTCGGAAATCCGAATATCGGGAACAAGCTCTTTTCCGCCGACCGAGGTGTCGGAGTGGCTGTGCCCGTCCGGGTCAACATCTACGAAGCATCGGATGGCAATACCTACATTAATTATGTGAAGCCGTCTCAGCAGCTGGCGTCGTTTGACAACCAGCAGATCAGTAAAATCGGACATAAGCTGGATCAAAAGCTAAACAAGTTAACTTCGATGCTGGCGAAATAACGAGTTGTGATGCTGCTGGTACGGGTATCAGAGCATGTACCGGCAGTATTGTAACGAACTCAAGAGCATATGAGCATAAAGGAACGGGATAGTATGAAACGATCAACTGAGAAAATCGCATTGACGGGCGGTACCCTCCTGGCAGCAGGAATTAGTCCAAACCTGTTCGTGGTTGCCCAAGCGGGTTATGCCAAACTATCCGCACTCGCTGTCAATTTCCTGTTACCATCAATTGTGGTATTATTGACGATCCTGCTGGTGGGGACTATTCACGGACACACCAACCTAGTCTCGCAGATCTAGTACGGAATAGTGGGCGGGCTGTTGGCTACTGTCGGATTGGAAATCGTTCGTCACACCGGATTTGTCCTCGGCGGGATGCCAGGAGAGATGCCGAAACTGTTAGGTGTGTTATTGCTGGATCGATTTGCGCTGGGGCCGAATTGGCTTTCCAATCTTGCAGGATGGGGTTACCATTTCTGGAACGGCGCTGCATTTGGTATCGTGTATACACTTCTCTTTGGCAAACCGCGCCTGTGGGGTGGCATTGGTTTTGGCGTCCTGATTGGTATCGGATTTATGATCAGTCCCGCAACCACCGCGCTCGGTATCGGAATATTTGGCATCCAGTTTAACATCGGATTTCCGATCACGGTTACGCTGGCACATGTCGCATACGGGACGATTCTGGGTTGGTACGTGCAGCGAAATCATCGGGAAGCGCCATCGATTATCCAGCAGATACAGACAATAGTCAAAGCCAGGTAACCACAGAATCTTGGAATTTTACAATCTGGTCATTAGGCTACATAATTAGGAAAAGGAGGAAAATACAATTTATGTCAAAGCAATTCGATGTCATCGTACTCGGAACAGGTAGCGCCGGTTCAACGGTTGCTCATACCTGCAAAAAAGCCGGGATGTCGGTCGCCATTATCGATTCCCGTCCATTCGGCGGGACGTGTGCTCTGCGGGGATGCGTACCAAAGAAGGTGTACACGGCAGCCTCCGAGGCTGTAGATTGGGCTGACCGGCTCAACGACAAGGGTATTGATAAGAACAATCTCAGGATCAACTGGGGCGATTTACAGGAATTCAAACGCACCTTCACCGAACCGTTCCCTGAAAACCGGGAGCAGGGATATACCGACGCAGGCATCGACACGTATCACGGTCGCGCCGAATACGCAGACGATCATACCGTACACGTCGGTGACACGACACTCCGGGGAGAGCATATCGTCATCGCCACCGGAGCGAAACCGCGTCCCCTTGGAATTCCTGGTGAACAGTATTTGACGAGCAGTACGGATTTCTTAAATCTGGAGCAACTACCGGACGATATTGTATTCATTGGAGCCGGATTTATCTCCATGGAATTTGCCCACGTAGCAGTCCGCGCAGGAGCCAGTGTCCGGATTATTCACCGGAGCGCCCGCCCGCTGAAACCGTTCGACCCGGATCTGGTGGATATCCTGGTGGACGCCTCCCGGGATGCCGGGATTGAGTTCAGTTTTAATGCAGAATTAACTGCCGTGGATCATTCCAATGATGCGTATATGGTCCATGCGACCAAAGATGGCGAAGAGCTGACGTTTGAGACTGACATGGTCGTCCACGGCGCCGGACGGGTAGCCGAGATCGATGATCTGAATCTTGAAAATGTTAGCGTAGACGCCCCTAGTCGTGGTGTGAAAGTCAACGAATATCTGCAGAGCGAGACTCATCCGCATATCTATGCCGGTGGAGACGCAGCGGATAGCGGTCCGCCATTAACACCGGTAGCCAGCCTGGACGGTGAAGTCATCGCTGACAACATTATCAACGGAGCTTCCCGTACACCGGATTACCGTGTTGTACCGAGCGTCGTCTTCAGCGAACCGCATTTGACGACGGTCGGGTTGTCTGAGCAGCAGGCTCGCGACCAGGGTCGTGATTTCCGGGTGAGTTTTTCAGACACGGGCAACTGGGTCACATCCCGGCGGATCAATCAACCGTATTCCGGGTTCAAGATTCTCATTGAGAAAGAGACCGACTTAATCCTGGGCGCCCATCTGCTTGGCCCCCACGCGGAGGAAGTGATCAATATCTTCGCCCTGGCGATTAAAGAGGATATACCGGCTTCCACGCTCAAAGAGATGATTTACGCCTATCCGACCAGCGCGTCCGATATTTCGTATATGCTGTAAATGAGATCGAGCGAACAAGACATTGCTACCTGTCAGCGTTCACAGGATTGCCATGTGATTGTAAGTAAATGCTCGTCTCCGATGCCCAGTAATGACCCTTTCAGGGCCCTGACCCCTATCCCACAGGGATCTCTACGAGGAAAGGGTCTTTTTGGGTTTATGAAACAATCGTAGCGTCTAGCCCTCAACACTTCCCGCATATTTTCCAAATTTCCCTGTAAGGTTTGCCAGTTTCTTTCGTCTAACACAATAGAACGACCTTGTGAACCAAAACCAGAAACGAAAGGAACAACCAATGCGTAAAGGTAAATCTTTTGGAATAATGCTATTGCTGTTCGTCGGTATCGGGATTGCCGGCTGTTCGGATAACGCAGCTGGACCGGATACGGACACTGAGGCGACTCGGTCAAGCAGCGTATCATATGCCGAGCTAACCGAATTCAGCGCCTCTGAAAGTTCCACCGAAGGAGCAGTCTACGAAGTGCTCCCCGGCCCGGCAGCAGTGAATCCGGCCATGGATCCCACTCCCTTCTCGAATAACACAGCAGAGACCACCGGCTCCTATTCACTAACCGTCGCCGATAGGAATGCGGAAGATTCACAGGACTCCGAAGATGCTGTCACCTCGGTAGATATTCGGTTCACCGGAAACGATGGGCAGGCATACAAAATCGACCAGATTGACGTGATCCATAAGCCGGCCGGCGCAGGCGACCATACCTTCTTTGGAGGCGTCGGTTTTAACAAGGTGATGCACGGCAATACCGGCATCGGAAATTCGCTGATGCCGAAAATGCTCTCCTACATTACCCTGTGGGGACTCGCGGACCTGAAGGACGCGAATACCGATACTGTCATCGCCTCAGATCGCCTGGTTCATATCATGACCGGGACCAACGTGCGTGATGAGAACCGACAGCTCATAACCGCTGTTGATAAGGATAAATCCGATCACAATATCCGCAATATACAAACCCATATTATGCTGCCGCCCAAAGATACAAACGATAATCAGGATCCCGTTCCGGGAACGGCGCACGGGTTTTTACACCTGATGTTCGAGAAAGTTGAATTAAGTAACGCGAACCGCAATTGGAAGACAGCCTATGAAATACTGCCTGGGCCTGCGGTCATCAACCCGGACATGAATCCGACCCCATTTTCCAACCGGATTGAACCGGGAGCAGGGACCTACTCGTTAGCGGTTGAGGATGTGGCGGAAAACGATGCCGAAGATTCTGGCGATCGTGTGAGCAACTTCGCTCTGCGCTACCAGCGACCGAACGGCACGACCTTCGTCATCGACAGTATTCGAGTCATCCATAAACCGGAGGGAGCAGGCGATCACACTTTCTTCGGTGGAGTCGGTGTGGATAAAACCATGCACGGTAATACCGGGATCGGGAATCCATTGATGCCGAAACTGTTCTCCCATATTACCCTGTGGGGACTCGCTGACCTGAAGGATGGCGATGGGAATATCCTGGCCGAAGATCGGCTGATTCACATTATGGTCTCTTCGCGGGTGCGAACGGACGATCTGAAACTCATCACCGCAACCGGCAGCGATCAGAGTGACCAGGCGCAGACAGAGACCCACATTATGTTGCCGCCACAGGATACCACTGGAAACGCTGATCCTGTTCCCGGAACCGGGCACGGATTTCTCCATCTGATGTTCGAAAACGTGGATCTATCAATCATCGGATAACAGCAAATAGGAATCCTCGGTCTCGGGAACTATACGGAGCAGGGAATTGACATCAACCGTCTCTGGCCCGACTCCCGGGATCGGGTTATTGTAAGCAGCAGAACGATCTGAACGGCAGATAACTAGTACATTGAATTCAAATTGAAGTAGAAGAAAAAAGGAGACGTATTATGGCAAAAATAGGAGTTGTTGTATTGGCGGACACGGAAACCCATGCTGATCTTGGCCGGGTGGTGAATGCCATCGAGACAGTGAAAGAAGCCAAAGAGCACGGGGATGACATCAAGTTTATCTTCGATGGCGCCGGCACCCGGTGGATTCCGGAACTGGCAGATGAAGAACACGATGCCCATCCGCTGTACAAAGCGGTGGAAGATCAAATAACCGGCGCCTGCAAATTCTGCTCCCGGGCGTTTGGCGTCCGCAAGGAGATGGACGAACTGGACGTCACCCTGCTGGATGACTACGATGAGCATCCCAGTTTGCGTACTTTGGTGGCGGACGGCTACGAGGTGCTCACATTCTAAGGAGCATCACGCATTAAAAATAACCTGAATACGGGAAGCGACACGGGGAGAGTCGCTTCCCTCTCAGGTTTTTTGCCGTTTGATGTGGTTTAGCCAAAGGCAATTAAATCTCGGGCACTTATAAATCGATAGAACTTGAGCCCGGCGGACAAGAGGTAATGCATGAAACGATTAATGAAATTGACAATCCTGAGTATTGCAGTCGGACTGTTCCTGACCGGTAATTCGGCACTCGGAGCAGAAACCCAGGTGGCGGATTCCGCTGAAGAAATCTGTCCGCTGCTGGTGGGACAATCTGTTCCGGATGTACAACTGACCACAGTAAAGGGCAGGGCATTTGATCTTACCGAAGCCATTGCTGAGAAGCCAACTCTGCTCATCTTTTACCGCGGGGGCTGGTGCCCGTTCTGTAATATGCACTTGGCGGAATTGCATTCCATTCAGGATGACTTGCGGGAGTTGGGATATCAAATCCTTGCTATCAGCATGGATCGCCCGGCGAAACTCCGGGAGTCCTTAACGGAACATGACCTGGGCTATACACTATTATCCGACAGCGCGGCGGTCGCCACCAAAGCATTTGGATTGGCCTTTAGGGCAACCAATTCCAATACCGACCGGCTGGAATCGTACTCCGGACGCGACCATCATATTCTGCCGGTGCCCGCCGCATTTATCGTTGGCACCGACGGGATGATCAAGTTCGAATACATCAATCCCAATTATAAGGTTAGGGTCAAATCAGAGGTTATTCTTGCTGCTGCGAAGGCAGAGGTCCAGTAAGAGACAGTTTCTCGACAACTAACTAAGCACAGGGGAATTCATCATGAGTGCAAAATGTAAACACCAGCCGCAGACACCGCAGAAACCGGCGCAGAGCGAAACATGTCAGGAGTGCGGTGAACAGTTCAGTTTACGGGTGTGTAATACCTGCGGACACGTAGGCTGTTGTGATTCCAGCCAGGGTCACGCTACGCAGCATTTTAATGAAACCGGTCACCCGACCATGACCTACTATCCCGAGGACAATCCCGGGAGCCGGAAATGGTGTTATGAGGATCAGATATATTTGTTCTGACAGTAATCAAATATGTGGATTGATGACACGGAGGATTATTCGGTCTGGTATTAATGAGCCAAGGGGCTGAAGCCCCTGAAACGTTTGGTGAGGGCTTCGTTTCCCCACCATAAATGGTGGGGCTATTCAGTCAGAACTGCAACCCTGTCAACCGAATAATTATAGTGTTCCCAGTTCTCGACGATCTCGGTCATTCGGTCCTGAGCATCTTGAATTGGTGCCTTCGCCGCGACAATAAATGCTGTCTCTTCACCATCGAACTTAACTTCCGTCACGCCCTCCAGGCGCTTGAATTCGGCGGTTAAGCCGTCGACACACCCGGTTCAGAACAGAGAATCAAGATATACTGTATATGTGGTCGTTTTCATTACGAATTTATGCTCCACTAAAATACCATGGTGTCATCAGCAGCAAGGATCCAGTCCGTGAGCAGATCCATACTGCCGACCTGGATATTTTCAATAAGGTTTTCTTGCCCGAGCCCGCGGGCGTCCATACAGCTACCTCAGGTGGCCACTTGGCCGCGGCCGCCGATAAACTTTACCATACGGGCGATATTGTAATACCCTTTGGGCGGATTCTGGCCCTTCACTCCACACTGTACACCATCGCCAATTAAGAAAACCTTTAGATCGGCTTCCTCCCGTTTCACGAGGTTCATTCCCACCCGGAAGGCATTATAGGGGCGCTCATTCCCGTAGGGTCCATCGTTGACAATCATGACATACGATTTTGTATTCGCATCCATATGTGCTCCTTAATTTTTGTAAATTATCAGTATATAACTTACTAAATAGCTCAAGAAATGACTACTGAACTGTGTTCCCATTTTGGTTATCAAGTTCAGGTTTCCGGCAATAAACGATCATCGGATCGCCTCTGCTCGATGGGCATATTCTTTGTATCGGTAAAAGGCGAGTGAATTGTGCCGGTGGGCGTATATTCGATACTGTTCATTCGTGGGCTCCGTGATTCATCATTGCATTGTGAGGATCTTTCCCCTGGGCAATGGCCCGGTGAAGCATGTGCGTATGAGCATCAAGTACTCTTTCCAGAGATTGTTTTGCCGCCGGTACCGTGGGCGCTATGATGATTTTCATACCGGTATCGATATTGGATTTTGATAGCATTTCGACATTTATGGTGAAATGATGCATATCGATCAGATGTTGTCGCAATGCCTCCAGATCCACCTGCGACCAGTCGGTATTCGGATCAGCCTCCAGCTCGCGGATAACCTCCTGAATGGTGCCAAACACCGCATTCCCCGGCATGGTGAGCGGCGAAGTTACGTCAGCCGTATGTGTCATGTGAGTCGAGGGTGAGCCCGGATCATGCTGAAGAAGTGCTGGAACCGAAAAGGGCAGCGCGCAGATAAGAATAAGAGTTGTTCCCTTCAGTATTCGTGAATAAACCAATCATACCTCCCATCTTCAATGCGGTTTATTAGCCTGAGAAAACATCCTAAAATTTACGAAACGACTTAGAGAGAATAAATAACCCGCACTTTTTGCTACCCCGGAACAGTATTCGCTCCTGTAGAATTACCCTAATCAGTTCGATCCGGTTACGACTATCCAATACAGCATCCCAAAACCGTCGGATGTGAATATCACCATTTACAACCTCCGGGACCAACAGGTTGCAACCATAGTTAATCAACACCAAGAGCGTGGCTGGTACACGGTCCAATGGGATGGGACCAATGATTTCGGTAAATCAGTGAGTACTGGGGTGTATTTTTATCGGCTGGAGACACTCTCGTATAATGCCATTCGGAAGATGGTACACCTAAAGTAAAGTCCGTACTGATCTCCCTATATACAGTAGAGCATCCAGGGAATCTACTCTGCCGGAAAATTCTGGTCTGGGTTAGTATATGTCATTGACGGTTGCTTTATAGGTATGCAATTCCAAAGCAAATAACTCCAGGTTTCATTGGAAAATTTTTGTCATATTCCCATAAGAATTATTACATAGTTTTTATTCGAGAACTCAGGCGTGATCGAGTTCACAAGTAAAATACATCTCTCAAATTATCCCGGGATATGGATTGATATACAAATCTGAGTATTTACATTTTCGACACCAATAAATTTCAAAATAGCAGCTAAACAATATCTTCTTCGAATAATACTTGGTTGAGTTGCGTTGTGCTTGGCGATTTTGGAGGCTCTAAAAATCTATGAAAAGCTGCAACAAGTAATATAATTCCGAACACCAAAATTTGATGACAATCTCTCAATCCGGGGAATCATAAGAAAGAGCAGCAGGAATCCCCGGTATATAAAACGACACATTCGACAGACAGGATTATCATAGCATTTTTTGTGATGATCCAGTTTCCGGAGTAATGTTTAATGGGAATAAGAAGGAGGCAATAGATGCAAACTAATCCATCTTACCACACTTCATACAAAGCTAAGTTACGGGTAATGGCGGTGTTGACCATTTTTTCGATATTGTTGTTACCTGACATCACTCAGGGCCAATCAATAAGTCGCTTTAATCCGCAGCAAATCATTTCTACGAATGCCGATTCGGCCCATGAAGTCCAGGCAGCTGACCTGGATGATGATGGATATGTCGATATCATCTCTGCTTCCCATGCTGACAACAAAATTGCATGGTATAAAAATCAGGGGGATGGCACATTTGGAATTCAAAAAGTTATTTCAACTGCATGGATCTCTCCGAAAAGTATCCGGCCCGGTGATGTAAACAACGACGGGGCAACCGATTTGGTATTCGTCTCCTCTGAGGACAGTGCCGTGGTTTGGCTTGAAAACCAGGGCGATGGCTCCTTCGTCAGTGAATACGTTCTCTCAAGCGATTCTATTGCAGCAGAATTTGCCTATATCGCAGATATTAATAATGATGGATTCGATGACATAATCACCGGTGCAAATGGGGGAGAAATAGCGTGGTTTGAGTACCAGGGCAATGGAAGTTTTGGGAATAAAACCGCTATTGATACGACCTCGGGGCAAATGTTAAGTATGGATGTTGCAGAATTCGATGGCGATAACTATGCAGATGTTGTATTAGTCAATTCTGTATATACAGGTTCCTACTACGATATTTCAGTCCTCTGGTATAAGAACCTGGGTGGTGGCAATTTCGGCACCCCACACACCCTGATGTCTGGGTTTGAAGGGGTGAGTATCTATGCAACCGATTTGGATAAAGATGATTTGCAGGATATCGTCCTGTATGATGATGCCAATATATCCTGGATGGAAAATCAGGGGGCTGGAAGTTTTGCCGAATCGGAGTTTGTGACAACGTATGACGGTGCAAGCGATGTTATGACAGCCGAGTTAGATGGGGACACTTTTTGGGAAATTTTAACTGCTATTGACACTCAGGATATGGTTGCATGGTATGACCACAAGGGTGGCGGCAGTTTTGGTGGAAACCGGACTATTACAACCAATGCCGCTAACGCAAATAGTGTCCATGCTGCAGATCTGGACAATGACGGTGATATGGATGTGCTCTCTGCATCCTACGGTGATGATAAAATTGCATGGTATGAAAACCAGAGTGAACTGTATAACCTAATTCATCTGCAGGATCAGAACATTACGCTGTCAGAGGATGATTCGGTTATGTTTTCCACCGAGATTTTGTATCACATTCCCTACCCGGACACGACCATGTATAGTATCCTCGATTCAGCGAAAAGCGGAGAAGTCAAAATCCGGAATCATCGAATAACGTACGTCCCGGAACTGAATTTCAATGGTCAGGACTCAATGCAGTTTGTTGCCACGGATACTTCGAGCAGTGATACCGCCTGGGTATTCTTTGAGGTGCAGCCGGTGAATGATCCTCCGGCTGTTAAAAATGATACGGTCATGATAGCAAAAAATACGAAAGAGATAATAAAGCCATTGCAGAATGATACGGATTTGGACGGGGATTCGTTGCTCATCGATCGGGTAACGAATGGAAGCAATGGCACTGCAGATCTTGGCTATAATTGGAAACGAATTATTTATGACCCTGTCGATGGATACACCGGCAAAGATTCAATGAAGTACTATGTGACAGATGATTCGAATGCCACGGCCTCTGCTAAAATTATAGTCGAAATATCTGCCGTTCCCACGGAGAACCAGGCTCCGGAAATTCTATTGCAGCCGGAGATCAGCGTATTGGAGGATCATACCCTGAAGTTACCCCTTGCAAAAATAGTTGTCGATGACCAGGATTCACTGAAGAATCTGGTTTACCATTTGAATAATGTTGGCGAAACCGGTGCCGCTGTGGATTCCAACGCCGAATTGTTTTCCCTAAAGCCGTCCGCCGATTGGTGGGGGCAACAGGAGATCAATCTCACTGTAGAAGACAGTGAGGGCTTGAGCACGACAGATTCGACGGTCATTACTGTCATTCCTGTAAATGATCTGCCACAGGCAAATGCAGGTATTTCCAATGAAGGTCCTGTCGATGGCGGCTACGAGATTACATTCGCAGATAGTTCTGTCGACCCCAGTGATCCGGAAGGTGGTATCGCTGAGCGGCAATGGAGTTTTGGCGATGGGACCAACAACAGTAGTGAGGTGAATCCAACGCATACCTACACGACATCCGGAACCTATGGGGTTCAACTTGTGGTGACTGATAACGCCGACGCCACCGATACGACAACCCTGACAGTGGATATCACGACTACGGATATACAAGATTCGGATCTCCCGGATACTTTTACCCTAAAAGGCAATTACCCGAATCCATTTAACCCGGCCACGACGATCAAATACGGATTACCCAAGGCCGCAAAGGTTGAGATAGTGATTTATGATTTGATCGGCCGAAAGATTACGACCCTCATTACAAGCTATCAAAATGCTGGCTGGCACACCGTCCAGTGGAACGGGACAAATGACTTAGGCGAACTTATCAGCACTGGTGTCTACTTCTACCGCCTCGTGGCCGGGGATTTTGTGGATGTGAAGAAAATGGTGTATATGAAATAAACTCTCTCCCAAAAGTAGGTTACAGCATGGCCTAGTCCTGCCCAGGGACGGGGCTATATTTATGTCCAATCGTCAACTCAAACACTTAGGAAACTTATGAAGAACAGCGACCCGTATCAGGAAATCACCGCCACCATCGTCACCATGCTGTAAGATGGAACCAAGCCCAGGGAAATTCCCTAGGGTGGCTCCGGCGTCCGAATTGGCTGTAGTTTTCCCATTCTAATCGGAATGTGTGTAACACTCAAAAGCCGTGTGATTCCTGAGTGTAAGTGTTTACAGGGCTTTTTTTGTTTTGTTAATTTGGACAGAAATCCCGAAAAAACCACATATTCCGCAGTCAAATGGAGAAAGAATGGAGACGGAAATTGAAGATATTGGCACTAATGAAATCCCTCAACTATAATGGATACAGGAGCAGCTGTAACAAACTAAAAACCTTTTACCGATATGTATTCTGGAGAAAGGAAAGTAAAATGTGTTGAATCATTGAACGCTTCGGATGCATTGTATATTCAGTTTTATAAATTCCCTTTTCTGAGTACATTTGTAGGTATTTAAGTAAACATACACGGGAATTATGATGACGTTCAATCCGGAAACACCTTATAACGAATTGCCTCCCCTGCCTCCGGCAATTGACATTGAGACACGGTCTGTCCTGAAAAACGCCATCAGTGCAAATAGAGCGCTGGCTGAACTGAAGGGGGCCGGCGATCTGATTCCCAATCAGGCAATTTTGATTAATGCTATTCCGCTGCAGGAAGCGAAATCCAGTTCGGAGATTGAGAACATTGTCACGACCAATGACAAACTCTTTAAAGCAGCGGTGAGCAAGGATATGGACATCGATCCCCAGACTAAAGAAGTCCTGAATTATCGGACAGCACTTCGGAAAGGACATGAACTGCTGAAAGACCGCCCACTATCAACCAATCTGTTGGAGACCGTGTGCGGCACTATTCTTGATAAAGATGCAATGATACGGAAGGCACCCGGTACCGTCATCGAGAATAGGTCGACCAACGAGGTGGTTTATACTCCTCCTGTTGGCGAAGACATTATACGCACCAAACTGGGTGAGTTGGAAAAATTTATGAATACTGATGACGATCTCGATCATCTTGTACGGCTTGCAATGATCCATTACCAATTTGAGGCTATTCACCCGTTTTATTATGGCAATGGTCGAACAGGACGTATCCTGAATTTACTCTATCTCCTTCAAAGGGGATTACTGAATATTCCGGTGTTGTATCTCAGCAGGTTTATCATCCAAAACAAAGTGGATTATTATTCAAAGCTTCGGGCAGTAACTGAAGCAGACGCCTGGGAAGAATGGATTCTGTTCATGCTTCAGGCAGTGGAGGAAACCGCATTATGGACCTCCGGAAAAATACGAGAAATCAAAACGCTACTCGATGACACAGTGGAACGGTGTCGTGAGGAGTTACCCTCTAATATTTATTCCAAAGAATTAGTCGAATTGATCTTTGTGCAACCTTACTGCAAGATTGCTTTTGTTGTAGAAGCCGGTATCGCCAAACGGCAAACTGCGTCCGAATATCTCCAGGCACTTGTGGATATAGGGATATTGACAGTGGAACCCGTGGGCCGGGAGAAGATCTACATTCATCCTGAGTTATTAAACATCCTTACTGACGTATAACCAAATAATTTAGCCTGTATTATTCATAGAAGGATCTTCGGAATTGTGCATTGAAGTACTGACCGAGTATATGGCATGAACTGGCAGTACTCCGCTGCCAAAATATTTGTGGGTAGAGACACGCCATGGCGTGTCTCTACAAATCGTTGATTCTGAACAACTAAGCGCGATATTTTTTATCACAAGTCCACGGATTTATGAATAATCCAAGTTAGATATGTCGATAGCGTCGACATGTTTTCTAGATGTGTCGAAATATTACAGATACTTCGACATAATTATCTAATATGTCGATAACGTCGACAGGTCGTTTCTACCAGATTATCGGCAGATTGCGTGTTTAGGCGGCACCCAGCAGGGAATACAAAGGTTTAGAGTCTCTGTCCTTTACCAGTCCCTGGAAGTCTTGGGAGTGGGGTGAAGGGTTTCCCGGATTTCCTCGGTATCTGACTGAGGGTTCCGGAGTGCCGGGTTCGCCTGCAACTTGTGATAGATACTTTCGGGGATCTACGATCGTTGCAACTTCTCCCGGTTATACAGCGGATGGGAGTATTCATTAGTTGGTCGCAGGTTCGAGTCCTGCGTGGCCCACTTTGATTAACCCCTTCTCAGAGAAACTGATGCATTTATTAAGTTTCTGTCTTTGGAACCCCTCCTTGGCCCTTTACCCGCGCTGAATCTCAGAGGAATTGACTGGGTCATTGTCGGTGGCGAATCCGGTCCCAAAGCTCGTCCTATGAAAGAAGAATGGGTTACTGATATACGCGATCAATGTACAGCTGCTGGCGTGCCGTTTTTCTTCAAACAGTGGGGTGGAAAAAATAAAAAAAAGAACGGGCGTCTCCTGGAAGAGCGCACCTGGGACGAGATGCCGGTTGATTTTGAGATGAGCCAGTAAGTAAGCACCTCCATCCTCATTTTTTACTGTCTGTAGCAATCGTATGAGCCTAATAAGCACGGGAGCCTTCTCTTATTGTATGTTTTCCGGGGATTACGTGAACGTTAAAAAAATGGTATTGATGAAATAACCGGGCAGGTTATCCGAATAAAAACCGGTATACCAAAGATGCCGACAGCTTGGCCGTCCGGCCGTCGACATCGTAATTTGGGTTGACCTCGGTAATCTCAAGTAATTTTAACTGCGAATAATTTAGCGCTTCCTCCACGATCTGCAGCATTTCCCTTCCGGAGAATCCGATGGGCGAAGAGGCGCTGACACCCGGGGCGTCAGCCGCCTGCACGGAATCCATATCCAACCCGAGGAAGAGTGGGCTCTCATCCATTCCGGAGATGATTCGGCGGAAAGATTCCCGCAATCCTCGATTCAGAATTTCATCCAGGTAATGGAGATTAACTCCCCTGTTTTCGGCATCGTCGAGATAATATGCGGCGTTGGAGGCCGGTCGAATCCCGAACTCGTGAAATCGCTCCGGCTGCAGATAATCGCCTTCGATTAACCGGCGATACGGCGTGCCGCTGGTCATCTTCTCCGCGATGCGCATATCCAAATGCGCGTCCACATTAATAGCGGAAATATCTCCATAAACGCCGGACATTGCCCGGACGTCCGCGAACGATATGTCGTTGCCGCCGCCCAGAACGATGACCCGTTTATCATCCGCCAGGAACTGGGCTACTGCTTTGGTTAGCCGGTCGTGGGATTCTTCCAGCGACGTGCAGATGATATTGCCGGCATCGTAGAGGTGAATGCCGGAATCCGGGCTGACCTGCATCCGGTAGAGCCGTTCCCGGATTTTATCCGGCGCTTCGGCGGCGCCAGGGCGACCATTGTTCCTGCGGACGCCCTCATCCTGGGGACAGCCGATCAATACGTGGGTCGACTCACCATAAACATCTATGGTAAAACCGGTTTCCTGCGCCAGCCAGTGGTCGTGAGGATCATGAGAGCACAGGTTTCGCAATGTCTCGGACACAGGGTTCAGGATTTCCTGCAGTTCGTTCATCCGAAGACTACCTCCCCTTTTTTGACAACCGTCCGCACATGGTTTTGTCCAAAGAAGTACGCCACATTTCTGAAATCATCCGTGTCGAGCACCAGCAAATCTGCCTGGTAGCCTGTGGCGATGCAACCGACGTTCATCTTTTCCAGCGCGCGGGCAGCGTTTTGCGTGACACAGCAGAGCGCCTCTTCCACAGAGAGCCCCATTTGGGTGCAGGCGAAGTTCATCATCAGCTGCATGGAGAGTGTCATGCTCGAACCGGGATTGAAGTCGGTGGCAATATTAACCAGCGCCCCTTTATCAATCAATTGGCGCGCCGGTGCGTACGGGATACCCAGAAAATGACTGACTCCGGGCAATACTGTTGCCGTTGTCTCCGAACGGGCGATTTTTTCGATGCTCTCAACGGTCAGCGCTTCGAGATGTTCTACTGCGATGGCTCCGATGTCGAGCGCCATCTCCACGCCGCCGATGTCGTGAAACTGGTTGGTATGGACTCTGGGTGGCAATCCGTATTCCAGGCCCTTCTCCAGGATTTGCCTGGACTCTGCCGGAGTGAAATAACCTTCCTCGCAGAAGACGTCGCAGTAATCGGCCAGTGCAGCAATTTCCGGGATCATCGCCAGCACCTCTTCGATGTATTTTTCTTTGGACTTCTCTTTGGGAACGGCGTGTGCGCCGAGAAATGTGGCCGTCAGTTCAATGGGCTGTTCATCCTTCAATTCGTGGATGACTTCCAGCATTTTGCGCTCGGTTTCCAGGTTCAATCCGTAGCCACTCTTGATTTCCATGGAAGTGATGCCCTGCTCCAGCGCCCGCCGGAGGCGGTTCAGTGCCAGATATTTCAACTCTTCTTTGGGCGTATTCCGTGTAGCTTCTACGGTGGAAATTATACCGCCACCCTGCGCAGCGATCTTTTCGTATGACATACCGGCCGACCGCATAGCGAACTCATCCGCCCGGTTTCCGCCGAAGACCAGGTGCGTGTGGCTGTCCACGAATCCGGGGATTACTGCGCGGTCCTTCGCATCCAACACCTGTGGACGTTCGTCGATCTGGGGTAACACTTCATCCGGCGACCCGACTGCCTGGATGAGTCCCTCCTTGACATAGATAACGCCATTTTCGATGATCGTAAGATTCCGGAGTTCCGAACCCCGCGTGACACCCGGCCGCGGTGAAACGATTTGGCCGATGTTTTGAATGAGCAGGTCAGTCATAGTAACCTTTACATGAACCGTTGACCAGTGATAAAAATGGCATCGTTGTTTATTCCAGAAACGGCAGGTTGAGCTGATGCTCCCGGGCGCATTCTATCGCCGATTCGTACCCCGCGTCCGCATGGCGCATCACGCCGGAGGCGGGATCGTTCCAGAGAACGCGGCGCAATTTTACTTCTGCTTCTTTGGTACCGTCGGCACAGATAACCAGGCCCGCGTGCTGGGAATAGCCCATGCCGACACCTCCGCCGTGGTGGAATGAGACCCAGGTCGCACCGGAGGCTGTATTCAGCATGGCGTTCAGCAATGGCCAATCGGAGACGGCGTCGGAGCCGTCCTTCATACCTTCGGTTTCGCGGTTGGGACTGGCCACCGATCCCGCATCCAGGTGATCCCGACCAATGACCACCGGCGCTTTGAGTTCTCCGCTGGCTACCATCTCGTTGAATGCTACGCCCAGCTTGTCCCGCTGTCCCAGACCGACCCAGCAGATCCGTGACGGTAGCCCCTGAAAATTGATGTGCTCCTTCGCCATATCCAGCCAGTTGTGCAGGTGCGGATCGTCGGGAATGATCTCCTTCACCTTTTCATCCGTCTTGTAAATATCCTCAGGATCGCCGGACAGTGCCGCCCAGCGGAACGGGCCGATACCTTTGCAGAAAAGCGGCCGGATATATTCCGGCACGAAGCCTGGAATGTCGAACGCGTTGTCCACGCCTTCATCGTATGCCGCCTGGCGAATGTTATTCCCGTAATCGAAGACGGGAACGCTTTTGTCCCGGAAATCCAGCATGGCGCGCACCTGGACGGCAATGGATTCCATGGCCCGGCGGGTGACTTCTTCGGGATCACTCTTCTGCATGTGCTCCCATTCTTCCACAGTCATGCCCAGCGGCAGGTAGCCGTTCAGCGGATCGTGGGCGCTGGTCTGGTCGGTGACGGCGTCCGGCAGGAAATCCGAATCCGCAATCTTTGGAAAGATATCCGCCGCATTTCCAAGCAGGCCAACGGTGACCGGCGTTTCCTTTTCTGTGGATTGCCGCATGATTTGCAGTGCTTCTTCCAGTGAGGGCGCCTTTCGATCCACGTAGCCGGTTTTGAGCCGCATGTCGATGCGCTGCTCCCGGCACTCTACCGCGATCATGCTGGCGCCGGCCATCTTTGCGGCCAGCGGCTGAGCGCCGCCCATGCCGCCGAGTCCGCCGGTGAGCATCCACCGGCCGGAGAGATCGCCACCAAAGTGCTTCTTTGCCATGGAGCCGATGGTTTCGTAGGTCCCCTGCACGATGCCCTGGCTGCCGATGTAGATCCACGAGCCGGCGGTCATCTGCCCGTACATCATCAGGCCTTTTTTATCCAGCTCGTTGAAGTGATCCCAGTTGGCCCACTTCGGTACCAGGTTGGAGTTGGCAATGAGTACGCACGGCGCATCCTCGTGAGTGCGGAAAATGCCCACCGGTTTTCCGGACTGCACCAGGAGCGTTTCATCGGTATCCATTTTTTCCAATGAAGAGAGAATCCGCTCGAAGCTCTCCCAGTTTCGCGCGGCTTTCCCCATGCCGCCGTACACCACCAGTTCTTCGGGCTTCTCCGCCACCTCCGGATCAAGATTGTTCCGGATCATCCGGTACGGCGCCTCGGTCTGCCAGGATGTACAATGGAGTTGCGTTCCGGTTGGTGCTTTAACTGTCCGATTCATAATCACACCTGTATCTGTTTGTTACTTACACTCAACTGTTGCGCAGATGTATCAATTCCCTGAGAAACGCTGTATGTTTGATTTTAATTCGCTGGAGCAGATAGTGTTCAGCTTCACCAGTCCGGCGCATGGTGGAGAAGCCGAACCATTCTGTAAACCGGCGAAAAAACCGGGTCCGGATTACCTGTTCGCTCTTGGAATAGGGGCCGTATTGATCCCGCTCAGGAATTTGTAGGTCAGGAAACGCCTGAAAGTATCTTCCTGAGTAAAAGGAGAGATCCCGCTCGGTCTTGCCGTAATTCCTGAGCAGGTACAGCAGGTAGAGAAATCCCTCCTGTCCGGCCGTTTCGGACGGATACCGGTCGTTATAGGCCCAGTTGAATTCGGTGGTGAACACCCGGAAAAACCGGATAAACATGTCCACGCTGTTTTCAGGGTCTAGCAGAGAATCCCGCTTTTTTACCGGGACTAATTTCTCCCGATATTTGCGAACGATACCGCTAAACTCAAGCGCCAGTTTGGCGGACCGGAGCGCCTTCCAGTCGTTTTCGCTACTCAGTTTGGTAATCCCGCTTTCTATATCCTCCTGGGGAAGATATTGTTCTTTGTATAACTCTCTGACAACATTTCGCCGCAAATTGCCGATCTTCGTCAGACTCAGCTCCCCCTCTTGGCGTAAGAGGTCCAGTAGATGTCGGATAAGGTTATACATAGGACTGGTTTCAAGCCATTGGACATCTATGGAAGTATTGATATGTATGGGACAACTCGCACCGAACGGATCGTAGAGAATGGCGTGCATCTCCTCCGGCGTAAAGCCGTCGAAGTCCTCCTGCGGCGTCCGGTTGAATTCCCCGGTCATTCTCTCGAGCTCGTCCCAGTTGAAGTACATGGCTATTATCCTCCGTCCGGTTTACCAAAGAATAATCAGAACGGTCGCGATGCGGTTTCTGTTTTGAAGATCCACGTTTTGTAAAACCAATATACAAATTATAACTCGAAATCTTCCCGTTGGGAAGCCTTCATTTGTTATGGTTCTCCGGATTGATAAGAAGTGTCGTATGGGTTTTGTTTTGGTGTCAAGGAATTAATTGTATTAAAATGACGGTTGACGAAGTATATTGAATTGATACTTTATGCATTCACCGGCTTTGATCTGGGTGTTTGCTTCGATTCACCCGTTCAATTCGGTGCCGCTTTTGTGTTCTCTACGGAATATGTTTTATGCCCATTTCGGGATCATGCAACAAGGTTTGACAAGGCTATGAATATCCTGGTCGTTTACCCGGTGATTCCGGGAACGGGATCTTCCTTAAAATGTTGATTCGGACGTTTGCCATATTGTTATGTCAGGTAATAAATTCCTACATTATACCGAATCGGAATTAAGCCACCGGATACAACATGGCGAAGACTCCAGCACACATCCCACAATATCTTACTCAACCATACCGGTTTATTCGTTCATATTCCCTGAATAACCTCAGAGCCGATCTACTGGCCGGGATAACGGTGGCAGTAATTCTGCTGCCTCAGGCGATAGCTTTTGCGATGGTCGCGGAACTCCCGGCGGAGATGGGACTCTATGCTGCAGTCGTGGCCGCGATAGCAGCGGCGCTGTGGGGTTCATCCGACCATCTGCAGACCGGCCCGACCACGGCGATTTCCATTCTGGTCTTTTCCTCGCTATTAGGCGCGGCCCCCCGGGGTACACCGGAATTTTTTATCGCAGCAAGCCTCCTGGCAGTGATGGCCGGAATTTTTCAGGTGGCCATGGGATTTGCCCGGATGGGTTTCCTGGTGAACTTCGTTTCTGATTCCGTGGTCATCGGTTTTTCTGCCGGCGCCGGTGTACTCATCGCCGCAAAACAGATCGGGCCGCTGCTCGGGGTGAATTTTTCCTCGGCAAACCTGTACGACGTCGTCCGGAAAACAGTGATTTATCTGCCGGAATCCCATCTCCCGACCGTACTGCTGGGACTCGGAACCATCGGTTTAATCATTCTGCTGCGGTACATCAACGACCGATGGCCGGCATCGCTTATCGCAATGGTTGCCGCATCGGTGACGGTCTATGCCTTTCAGTTGGATAAAATTGGAACCGAAGTGATCGGCGAACTGCCGGGCACCTTCCCACCAATTCAGTCGCTGCCGTTCATCAATCTGGAATTGATTGCGGATTTGTCAGTCGGCGCCCTGGCGGTGGGAGCCATCGGGTTGGTGCAAACCACCGCAGTGTCCAAAACCGTCGCAGCGGAAACCGGTCAGCGTCTGGACAGCAACCAGGAGTTCGTCGGCCAGGGTTTCGCCAATATTGCGGCCGGCCTTTTTTCCGGATATCCGGTGGCCGGATCTTTTACCAGGACCACTGTGAATCAAAAGAGCGGCGCGAAGACGAAACTGGCCGCGATGATCTCCGGGGGAGTGGTGTTAGCGGCAATGCTGTTCCTGGCGCCGCTGGCCAAATACCTGCCGCAATCCGCGCTGGCAGGCGTACTGATGGTCATTGCATATCGTTTGGTCAACTGGGAAGAAATACAAAGAATATGGGAAGGGACCAAAGCGGATGCTGCCATCATGGTTATCACCTTTCTGAGTATGCTTTTTTTACCGTTGGAATTTGCGGTGCTTACCGGGATTATTTTTTCCCTTGCCTTGTATATCAGACAAACGAGTATGCCCAGAATCGAAGAAGTCCTCCCTGATCCGTCCTTTAGTAATTTTGATCGGGACTCTGACCGTCCGGCCTGCCCACAGTTAGTAATTTATGAAATTCTTGGGGATCTCTATTTCGGAGCGGCAAATCACATTGAACAGACGCTGCGCCAGCACTTCAACGAGCATTCAGGTCAGCGATACCTGTTGCTCAGAATGAACGGTGTCCAGCATTGCGATTTCAGCGGGATCAACGCACTAGAGAGTATCGTAAAGACCTATCGGCGGGCAGGCGGCGATGTTTTCTTTTCACGGGTGCAGGACCCGGTCCTGGACATGATGCACTCCACGAGTTTTTACGAGCATGTCGGTGAGGAGAATTTCCTGGAAAAAGATAAGGCCATCGGGCACATTTTTCACCGGGTGCTTGATCCGGCGATCTGTATATACGAGTGTCCGGTACGGGCGTTCAGGGAGTGCCAGACCCTGCCCAAGCGGGATTATCCGGGCAAGGTCCCCCGGTTGGACGAGATACCGGATGAAGAGGCCGTTCCGACCATCGCACCCCTGGACCTGTGGGAACGCCTCTCAGAACAAGATCCGCCAATGGTGATCGATGTCCGGGAAGAGCGGGAATATGAACAGAGTCACATTCCCGGAGCGAATCTGATTCCGCTTTCTGAATTCGTGGAAAAATACGAGACCCTTCCCACCGATCAGGATATCGTTCTCGTATGCCGGGGCGGACGCCGCAGTTCTCGCGCAGGATATATGATGCGCGAAGCCGGCTACGACAATGTGTACGTTTTGGACGGCGGATTGTTGGGCTGGGAGAATGCTGACCTGCTGTTGGCCGTGTAACCAAAATCGGAGAGAAGTATGGAAGAACCACCGAAAAAGCCGACCGAGGAAAATTTAAAAAAGGCGACCACTGATATCGAGTTGCCCCACAACCTGGGATTCGACCTGGTCCGGTGTACCGAGGCGGCGGCGATTGCGGCTGGGCGCTGGATGGGGAAGGGGAATCTCGAGGATGCTGACCAGGGTGCGTCGGAATCCATGCAGGAGTTGTTGAATACGTTGCAGATTCGCGGAAATATCGATATCGGAGAAGAGGTCAAGCCGGAAATGCATACCCCAATGGAGAGCGGAGGAACGGTCGGTACTGGTGAAGGCCCGGAGGTTGATTTGGTGGTCGATCCCATCGATGGGAGACAGCTTCTGGCAGAAGGCCGCCAGGGCGTGATATCTGCTATAGGCGCGGCACCAAAGGGAGGCATGCGGTCACCGGCTCCTGCCATCTATATGGAAAAATTGGTGGTTTCCAGGGAAGTGGCTGACGCGTTGGTGGAAGAATGTATGAACGCGCCCGTTGCCTGGACCCTCGGCCTGATCGCCCGGATTAAAGAGAAAAAAGTGGAAGATCTGGTGGTCTTCGTCCTGGATCGCCCGCGACACAAGACCGTAATCCAGGACATCCGGAACGCCGGCGCCCGGGCCATGCTCCGGCACGATGGTGATATCGCCGGGGCGCTGATGGCTGCAACCCCCGGAGGACCTGTGGACATTCTGATGGGCGTCGGTGGCGTGCCCCAGGGGATGATGACCGCATGCGCAATTAAAGCACTAGGCGGAAAAATGCTCGGCAGGTTGGCACCACAGACAGAGGAGGAACGCGGAGATATCGACAATGCTGAGCTCAGTTCCCAGGAGATCCTTACCAGCGATGATCTGGTTACCAGTAAAGACGTGTACTTTGCGGCGACCGGTATTACTGACGGGCCGTTGATGGAAGGGGTTCAGTACCATGGAAATCGAATTAAAACCCATTCCGTCATTCTGCGGAGTACTACAGGATCCCGCCGGGATATCTATACCGAACGGCAGATTGAGTCGTAGTATTGGCGGTCAAAGTGTTCTAAGAAAATTTGATTACTGGTGCGTATGCGTACACCCGGAATTACTCGTCCGGATTGTTGTCCATTTTTCAAGGTGAATTGTTATATCCCCAAAATTTATGAAAATATTCCGGTAGCCCGGCCGGGAATGTTCAGGCTTCCAGGTATTCACGGATACTCTTGGTGATAGTATTCCATGTCCACCGGCGAAGTTCGTCGTCCGTCTCCAGCAGGGTGACCCGGAATCCATTCCGATTTGAGTAAAAACCGGTAAGCGGGACCACGCAGATGCCTGTGGCGCCCAGAAGATAGTAGACGAAGCGCTTGTCCACTTCCACACCGTGTACAATATCGTTCACATAACTTTGCACTTCATCGTTCTCGATCCGGAGTTGCTGATCATCATTGAGCACACCTTCCTCAAATAATACAGACATGTAGAACGAACCCTGCGGACGAGTCACCTGTATGCCGTCCACTTCATTAAAAATTTCATACGCTTCGTTGGCGCGCTCTTCGAACATCTTGCTACGCCGCTTCAGATGATCCTTATATCGGTCGTCACCGAGCACTGAGGGAATGGCGTACTGCGGCAGGCTGGTGGAACAGACCTCCAGCATCTTGGCGTTAATCAAACTCTGGATGTACTGTTGGAAAATGTGATCCTTGTGTTGGTTAAATACTTCAATCCAACCGCACCGGCCACCGGGCCACGGAAACTCCTTGGAAATGCCCCGCAGGGCGATACCGGGCAGCCCGCCAATGACTTCGCTCAAATTGGCCGTCTCGATGCCGTTATAGACGATATTCGCATAGATTTCGTCGCACAGGACGAACACATTGTACTTCTTTGCAATGGCCACCATCTTGGCCATGAATTCTTTGGGATACACCGTCCCGGTGGGATTATCCGGGTTGATAATCAGCATCCCGGCGATGGAGTCGTTATACTTTATCTTGTTTTCCAGATCCTCCAGATCCGGCATCCAGTTATTGTAGGGATCCAGCTCGTAGGTGAGGTGAGAATAGCCTGAATGGGCGGCCTCGGCGGAGGAGTGCGTGGAATACGCCGGCGACGGACCGATAACCCGGGCTTCCCGCTTCAGGAAGCCGAATATTTTGGAGACCGCGTCACCAAGCCCGTTGAAAAACACAATATCGTCAGCGGTGATCTGGGCTCCACCACGCATATTGACCTGTCGCGCCAGGAATTCCCGGGTCTCCCGGATTCCCTGGGTGGAGACATATCCGTAGGTTTCATCCCGGTTTACCAGGTCGGTCACTCTTTCCTTAATCCAGCCCGGGATCTTTTCCCCTTTCTGGATGGGATCCCCGATGTTTTCCCAGACGATCTCCATCCCCAGACTTTCCAGATCTCTGGCGACCTTTACTATCTCCCGGATTTCGTAGGAAAGTTGCCGCGATCCTTCATGGACGATATTACGTAACATGCCTTTACCTTCATTTTTCTGCGCTAATGCGTTTATCAGTGATAATTTCGATAACTGCTAATTTACAAAATATTGATACGGCGTCTACCGGAATTCCGAAATGGCTGAAAAAAATCAACCCGGAAGATATATATCCCGCCATCCAGAAAACCAGATGTGTGAAGAACTGGATGAATGGTTTTCTGGGCGGGATTCCGCCCGGACTCCGTCTAATGGCGGAGTCAAAGCAGGAACCCTAGCTGTAAAACCGGGGGGCTCCATCTGCACTCCTTACTTTTGGGGTGAAGAGATTGAATGTAATCCCAGGGACTAAAGATGCTGGCAATAATTATCCTCTTCGGTTATTTTCTTTGTCATGGAATCAGAAGCCATTTGTGCATTAGAAGCCCATTGAGTTATACCATCAGACTATGCCGACAACACTCAGAGCAGGATAGCGAGAAACGTGGCATTTCAGTCAATTGATTTTTCCGACAAGCGGGCCATCGCACGGCGTCTGCTCCTCTTTTTTCCGATATTTGCAGCAGTCAATATTATTATTGTCTACCTGTTTACCGATATTTCCGACCTTTTAAAAATCCGGGAATTTTATCCGGGATATTTGCTTATCGCGGCCGGACTTCGGCTGATTCCCTGGTTTATGAAGGCGTTTAGACTTCAGAACTGGATGCATTTCCTGAAGCGAAAACTCTCCTACTGGGATGGTGTCCGGATTTCAATTTGGTCCGAACTCGGGGCGTGTATCACTCCGACCGCCATCGGCGGCCAGCCCATAAAAATGGGGTTGCTCTACCAGCGGGGACTCCCGGCCGGGGAAGCAGCGTCGGTTACGTCACTTGCCGTGTTCGAAGATATCGTCGCCCATGCAGTGGGAATCCCTATAGCGTTGACGACAGGTTGGATTTTGCACCTGGGATTTTTCAATAAATTTGCCCAAATCCTTCAGAGTAAGGCGCTGGCACTGGGTGTATCAGTGGTTGGGGTCGGTGTACTCGTCTTGATTTGGAACCTTATCCGTAGAGACGCATCGCATCCCGGAAAAATTCGGCTGAAACTCTTCCGTTTTTGGGTTGAGTTCAAAACGCTGTATCGGACAACGATTCGTTACGGGAAGACGCGGTTTTTTCTCAACTCACTGTTCTCGGCAATCCAGTGGTCCGGCCGGTATGCGGTGACAGGGGTATTGGCTATAGGGCTGGGTTATGAAGCAAACCTGTTTGTTTTTATTGTGGTGCAGATGCTGATTTTCGCACTGATGTCGCTGGTGCCGACCCCCGGTGCATCCGGAGGCGCTGAGGGACTGTTCCTGTTGTTCTTCAGCTCAATTTTACCGGCAAGTGCCATTGGCACGATGTTAATCGGCTGGCGGATCCTGGATTTTTACTTCCTTGGAATTCTCTCCCTGATCTACATTGGATTTGAATCAATTTTCCATCGTTCGGCAGCACTCTCTACAGAGGAGTCAGAGTAGGGAATGTGTTGTAAAAAACCCCTCTCCTCAGATGAGGAGAGGGGCGAGGATACGATGAGTGTATGTAGTCCTTATGCTCTCACCCGATCCAACAAGTTGTGTGTGGTGATGTAGACCACCGGAATTAATATCAGCGTAATCAGCGTGGAGACAGTCAGGCCGCCGATGACGGCCCGGGCCAGTGCCGCTTGAATTTCGCCCCCGGCGCCGGTGCCGAAGGAAAGCGGCAGCATTCCGAGAATCGTAGTTGCCGCCGTCATGAGAATGGGGCGGAGGCGCAGTCTACCGGACTGGAGCACCGCTTCGGTGATGTCCAGATTCTGTTCACGGCGCATCAGGTTGATATAGTCCACCAGGACAATGGCGTTGTTCACCACAATTCCGATGAGCATTACAATCCCCATCAGGCTCTGGATATTCAACGATGTCCCGGTAATAAGCAGCGTTGGCACCACACCAATAATCGCCAGCGGGACCGAAACCATCACGATAAGCGGGTCAAGAAAGCGTTCGAACTGGGCGGCCATAACCATATAGATAAGGATGATGGCCATGAGGATGGAAAGGGTAAAGTCGCGCTGGGCCTTCTGTTGCTCCTCATATTCGCCACTGAATACCAGAGAAAAATCCACCGGGAGTGCAAATTCGCCCAGCTCCATCTGAATATTCCGCACCACGTCACCCAGAGCAATGCCGCTTTCCAGATTCGCCGTGATATACGTAACCCGTTGTCCGTTAATTCGCTCAATGGAGGTCGGACTTCTGCGGCGTTCTGTCTGGACAACTGAGGAAATCGGCAGAATGCGACCCGTGCGAGTCCGAACCGAGATATTTTTGATGTCGACGGTACTCAGCCGATCTTCAGGCTGCAGTCGTACCATAATGGGGAATTCCTCGCCGCCTTCCCGATAAACGCCAGCACGACTTCCGCCAATGTTGGTTTGAATGACCCGTGCAATTTCGCTGACAGACAAACCCAGATCCGCGATCTTTTCCCGATCGATTATCAGATTCTGCTCCGGTCGGCCCTCGCGACGGCTAATCCGGATATCCGCTACCTCCGGCATCTGTTCAATAACGTCTTCGATGTCTGCAGCGAGCTGGTCCGCAAGGGCCAAGTCGTATCCGCGCAGCTCAATCTGCACCGCTTCCGATCCGCCGGACCCAAACAGCCGCCGGAGCATCCAGAGCCCGGACTGAGCCGACACTCTGACTTCACCGCCAGGGATTTTACCGGAGACGTGTTCACGAATTTGATCGGCCAGGACGAAACTATTGACGGTTCGAATTTCTGACGGTTTCAGGGATAATTCCACCTCGGCATCGCCGGGTCGGATTTCGATGGACATGTGCTCCACCTGATCCATGGGCGTTACCTCTTTGACCAGTTGCTCCAGCTGGTACAGGTATTTGTTCACCACCGCGATATTCGTCCCCTGGGCCATCTGGAGTCCCACGTCGATTTCGTCGGCGTCCGTCTGCGGGGCGAGTTCTACCGGAATCATCGGCCAGAGCAGAATAGTACCGACCAGCAGAGCCGCAGTAATACCCAGGACGGTTTTTCTGTGATGGACAGCGGCTTCCAGCCAGCCCGAATATTTGTTTTCAAGCGCCAGGAACATCCGGCCCAGCCTGGATTGTTTATCGTCAGTTGCGTGCTCCCCCTTGCCCACGGTGAGAAAACGGCTGCTGAGCATCGGTACCAGCGTTAGCGCCACCAGCAGGGAACAGAGGAGCGCAAACACCACCACCAGCGCGAGTTCCTTGAACAGCATCCCGGAGACGGTCTGCATAAAGATCACTGGGAGAAAGATCACTGAGGTTGTCAGAGTTGAGGCAATGATGGCTCCTGCAACCTGCTTGGTACCAACCAGCGCACTCTTCTCCAGGCTTTCCTTGTTCTCCCGGAGCCGGACAATATTTTCCAGCACCACAATGGCGTTATCCACAATGAGGCCGATGCCGAGGGCAAGCCCGCCGAAACTCATCTGGTTCAGGGTGAGATCGTTGAAATAAAGCAATCCGAATGTGGCAATCAGGGAAATGGGAATAGAAAGCGCTATAATAAAAGTGGTTGAACCATTTCGCAGGAAGATATACAGGATAAAGATTGCCAGAAGCCCGCCCCAAAGCGCCGATTTCTGGACATTGTTTATAGAGCCCTGAATAAATTCGCTCTGGTCTATCACCATGAGTAGTTCAAGATCGTCCCGTTCGCCGTTAATTTTATCCATGATTTTTCGGGCTTCTGCAGCGACGGCAACCGTATTGGCGCCGGACTGCTTCCGGATCCCCATTCGGATCATTGGCAGACCGTCGATTTGGACCACGCGATTAAGGTCTTCGTACCCATCGACGACTTCCGCTACGTCCTGCACCCGGATCGGCTTACCATCGATGACCGTGATTATCGTACTTCCGATCTGGTTCACTGATTGGTACTCGCCGCGGGTCCGGACGTACATATCGCTAATACCCTCTCGCATGTCTCCACCGGGAAGTGTGATGTTCTCCTGGCGCAGGGCATTGGCGACGTCCGTGGCGGTGAGATTGCCGGAGGCCAGTCGATCCCGCTTCAGTTGGATCTGGATTTCGCGGTAGACACCGCCCCAGACGTCCACGGAGCCAACGCCGGGCACCTGTTCAAATCGCTGGGAAATTTCGCGCTCCAGGATCCGGGTAAGCTGCTCCATGTTTCGGTTGGATCTCGCACCCAGAATGACCACCGGGAAATTGTCGGGATCAAATTTCCAGAGTCGGGGCGGTTCCACTTCCGGTGGAAGGCTACCCCGGATGCGGTCCAGCGCGGCTCGAACATCGTTGGCCGCTTCATCGATATTGGTTCCCTGGGTAAACTCCAGGGTTACCCGGCTACGGCCTTCTGATGAATTGGAACGAATTTCTTCTATATTGGGCACGCTGGCGATGGCGTTTTCCACCCGGTCGGTGATAATGGTTTCGATTTCCTCCGGACCGACATTCGGGTAGGTGGTGGAGATGCTCAGCATCGGATATTCTATAGGTGGCAGCAGATCCACCGGGAGGAAACGAAATCCCATGATTCCCACCACAATAATGATGAGAAACACCATCGTGGTGGCGATGGGACGTTTAACCGAAAGTTCTGTTATATTCATCCGGAGTTATTCCGTATTGACAGATTGGATGTTGTTGAGGGTATCGGAGCCGAACCGTTGTCTCATGATGTCATCCAGCAGATCCTGTCGCTGGACGAGCTGAAGTTCTTCAACCCAATTCCACTGTACCGGGCGGGCTCGGGCTTTGCCGGACTCGCCGTCTAGCAGATCCTGGCCCAGCGTGATAATCCAGTTCTCAGGCTCCACGCCTCGTATGCCGGCTTCCATGCGACCCCGGGCGACTACATCAACCGGGACGAACTCGAAGTCGAGCGGTTCGGTCAGGGTTATATCATTGTCTGAGTTGATGCTTCCGGCTACATCCACATCCAGGTCCGCGGAACTCACATACACACCGGTCACACCCGTGGATGGATGCTCGTAGAGCGCACTCATTGGGACGAGCGTGGCTTCATCGCTCTCACCGTAATAGACATCCACGGTAACAAACATACCCGGTTTGAGGCGCCTATCTTTATTTGATATATCGATTTCGGCATCGGTACTGTGAGTAACCGGATGCAAGAATGGTGAAATGCGTGATAGTGGTGCAGAGACTACACGGGACAGCGTTTGCGACCTGATTTCCGCCCGTTGGCCCTCCTCAATATAGTTCAGCATCCGATCCGTCAGCACGATTTCAATCCGGACGCTGTCAAGTTGACCGAGCGTGAAGAGTCTCGTGTTGCCACCGACCAACATCCCGACTTCTGCGTTCCGATCGCCAACGGAGCCGGTAATTGGCGCCCGGATTACGGTTTGAGACAATGATTCCTGCCGCTCATCCACTGTTGCCTGTGCCTGTTCCACCCGCGCTCTCGCCAGATCAAGGTCCGCTTCTGCAGAGACGGCGCGTGTCTGCACCTGCTCTAATTCGACATCGCTGGCCAATCCCTTCTCTGCCAAGGATTGGGTCCGCCGAAGCTCTGCATTCACTTCCTGGAGCCTCGCTTCTGCTTGTTTGATCTGTGCCTGGGCAATTCGGTAATTTGCGCTGGCCTGCTTCAGCCGCTCCTGGAATTCGGAATCCCGGAGCCGGACAAGCGGGGCGCCTTTCACGACGATACTCCCGTTTTTCACGAAGACCTCGGTGATGACAGCACTGACTTCGGGATAAATCGCAACCTGGTTCACTGCGCGCACGACTCCGGTAAGACGTTCGGTCAACGGCAATGCGCCGCTGCGAGCCTGAACAGCCTCTACGGCGGGGATAAGACGGTTGGCGTTACGCTGTTGTGTATTATTACTGGCGCCGTCCGTCGAGCAAGTCTGGAATATCATGCCTGTAACTATGAGCCCGAGAAGGAAAGCAACCGTGGTTTGGAATTTTTTCGTGTACTGTGTTTTCATTCGACCTCGTGTTTCGTTCTGTCTTTTTTAAGTTGGGTAAATTGCATCTGCAAAGATTCTACACGGCTCATTCTCACCCAACTGTTTCGCATGTCTAAGTCTTAGTTGTATTCTCTGATGTCGTATTATAACATCTTCTTATCTTGTTTCACCCGGTAATCTCATTATATATAACATGTGCTGGGAACCGATCATATCCTATCTGGTTTTTAAAAAGCGTGAGATTATACGCAGAAATTTTGTAGAGATTTAGTTTTTTAAATCAGGAATATATAGAACGCAAATAGGTGCTGAAACAGAGGATCACCACAATTTAAAAAATTACGGGCAAGAATTACTGATACCCGGATTTTGAATGCTATACTGAGTTACTCAGCTGGAGCAAACTGTTGAATGGGCAGCGTTTTCAACTCTTCCTCAAAGGAATCCAGTCCGTCAAAGATAGTTGCGGCCCCGTTATTTTGTGGGAAATCGGCCTGTCCGAACAGATTCCGGTAGTAGTCAATTCCGTCCAGGAGGTTGTCCCGGAATGACTCCAGGTATTTCTGCTGCTTTTCATCCATAGAATCAGCATTGTCGGCGAGCTGGGTTTTCAGATAATCCACGTAAAGCCCCAACTCCTTCAGAAACATATGCGGACGGTCTTTTCTGCTCAATATATCGCTTTTTCCATAGATGTGATTCACCATTGTCTGCAAAGGGACTTCTTCGCTGAAGTACGCCATATTCGGCCCGGGACAGATCGAAACGCCTTCGCCTTCAATGCGGGTATCCAGGTTATTGGCGAGCAGTGCGGCCGTTCCGAGCCCCACACAGATGCAAGATTTTTCTACAATCGAGTCGTAGGTCTTATCATACTCTGTCGGCTCGAGGTTCTCTTCCTCCAATTCCTGCAGCTTCAGGTATTGGTATTGTCGCGAGGCTTTACAGATCGGCTTCTCAGTGAATTCGGTACTCAGGGAGACGTATTTTTTTGGACAGGGGCTACCTGGCCGGCCCGCAGCTATCCTGTCTTCCTTTTCAATATCTTTGGTATTACCCCGCACGCTGTTAAACGGTACGCCGAGCGGAGAAATGTCGCTGAGATAGAGGTCGTCTTCCTCTGCATTTTCGAGAAGGTGCATGGTGTTTGTATCGATATTTACCGCTTCAGGGACGAGTAGAAATGGCGTGCCCCACCCCACGGAATCGACGCCGTACTGGTCTTGCAGAAACTGGTGCTCGCCAGCTGTGCCGACACCACCCTGGGCTGTGATGCGTACCTCGTGAGGTGTTTCCGGTACGGAGTTGCCTCTTTTCTCCAGGGCATCGCAGTACAGAGCGTGGACTGTTTCGCGGAGTTCAGTCCTCTTATTTTTGAATTCTTCCAAAATCGGCCCCATCAGGTATCCATCGGTGGCAAAGGCGTGTCCGCCGCAGTTCAGTCCGGATTCAACTCGGTACTCGGAAACCCACAATCCTTTCTTGGCCAGATATTTTCCCTGGATAAGCGCCGACCGATAATCGCTGACTTTCAGGATAATGCGCTTTTTCAGGTTTCCGGATTCATCGGGATAAAAGTCCGGGAATTCCTGCATGTAGCCGTAGAGCCGTGGATTCATTCCAGCGGAAAGGACGACCGACGCATCCAGCGTGCTTTTCGCAAATCCCCGGAGCGCGGCGTGAGCGTCCGAATATTCACTGGACAGTTTTTCTTTACCCTTGTAATTCGGACGATCCAGCTTGGTCATAATATTGACGTCGATTTTACCGGGGGTGATGTGATCTTTGAGCCAGTTCCACGCCTTGCCGATATCGTACTCTTCTGTTAGTTCGCTGAATTTGGTCTTGAGAGCGGATTGATCCGGGAGCATCTGCAGGTATTTTTTAATTTCGTCGCCCCGATTTTGGGCGGATTCCTTTAACTCCTCGAATTTTTCGTCGACAACCTCATCCATCAGATCAAGGTATGCCGTGATGCGTTTGGCCCGGAAATCATTAACCTTGTTTGAAATCGGTCGAAATTTTTTATTCCGTTTTTTCGAATGATATTCGCGCATTTTTTCAATTAGAATATCATCCACCAGGGAAATCACCGATGTAATGCCGTACATGGCCACCCTGGCCGGACTGTCAATAGTATACCCGATACCCATCACCGGGATATGAAATGTATGTTGTGCAGTTGCCATTATATCTTGCCTGAAATATTGTCGCGGCCTGAGCCGGACAGGTTCTTAGTTTCGTTTTCAATCAGAGAGGATTACCAGAACACTCCCAAGTAATAACGCTGTGAGATGAAACCTGTTCCTCCTCCTGCCCGTAAATAACTTAATATTGATGGTTAATCAAGAAATAATTCCAATGATTACCTGGGGTGCTAGTCCCCGAACGGATCGCGAATATCTCTATTTGTGCCTCCAGGGTCACTCACTCACCACTTCCCAGGAAAAACAGGCCCCGCCTTTGCGATCCGGTCGGGCGCCTTCCGCGTCGGCGGAGGAGAGGCTTTCCGCGTACGGATCGGCGAACAGGTATTTGTGCGTTTTCAGGGACATGAGCATCAGGTCACCACGGAGCATATCCTGCCACTGGAAGGTGGAGGCGTTTCCCTGCATTTCCTTTTTCAGCCGTACCTCCGCCATTTCGCCAAAATTGATAACCGTGACATACCGCCCGTCCACCACTGACTGCAGAGCAACCCGGCCATTCTCCCGGTTGATGACTTTGAACTGGCTGGCTCGATCCTCCGCAAACGGGCTGGTGGGTTGCACCGGCCGGACAAAGCCCTTCCAGTTCACCAGCACAGTACTGTCCGCCAGACTGGTAAGTTCGATGGTCTTCCCGTAGGGGATAGGCCGCGTGAGTCCGAGCGGCCGCGGTTCGTCCACCCGGAAGTCGTTAAAGTCGGCGTACCCGCCTTCGGTGCCATTCACATTGTAATTGAACAACGTATACCGAACGCCCTGAAAGGTACGCAGCTGGAAGACCATGGTAAATTCCACGCCCAAATCTGCAAAATTTTTGCCGTCCGTACTATAGCTGAAGGTGGCGATTTCAGTGTCAAAGTTGCAATGCGCCCGTACCCAGATCTTGTCGCTTTCGATAGCACGGCTATAGATTTCCTGGGACTGCTGATCGTACTGCCGGACTTCCATAGTGTTGCCTTCTTTGGCCACACCGATCCATGCGTATGGCAGATTCAGCAATGCCAGCCCGGTGATGTCGCCGTCTTGCAGACCGCGCAGGTCAATTTCCGTTGTCGCAATTGACTCCGGCCCGATGCCGCGCTGGGTCAGTGAGTTTCGGGCACGCCAAAAGGTTGCGGCAGGCATGCTGTGCAACCGGAGATAGCCGTCCCGGTCCGTTAGTGACCATTTTTCGTCCACCGGCACATGATTCCATTGCCAGATGGGTTGAAGTTCATTACCGGAGAAGTCATCGCTGCGTTTATAGGGTGCGTGCGGTTCCTCAGGCGTGACGCCGGTGTTTGGTTTGATCCAGGTCCGGGGTGAGCGCTTCAGGTTACCCTCCAGACCGAAGTACGGCCAGCCAT
The DNA here is from genome assembly GCA_021734025.1 of Candidatus Neomarinimicrobiota bacterium. Lineage (NCBI taxonomy): Bacteria > Pseudomonadati > Fidelibacterota > Fidelibacterota bacterium. The sequence goes on along the minus strand of JAIPJS010000016.1, from coordinate 14,009 downwards.
CCTTCCAGGTGACGGGGGACAGTGTCAGCAGGCGCCCGATGGAGTTGTGGTCCATCATGGAGTAGCCCCACCATTCGCCGGACTGTACCTGCACAATACCTCCCTGATGCATGGGTATCCGGCCAACGAAGTTCTCTCGTGGTGGAATCAGGTCAAACGGCGGACCGTTACGGGTATCGAACAGCCGCCATCCGGTCCCGATGCCGAGGTTTTCCTCGGCGCTGGTGACCTGGATTTCGTACGGACCGGTGGGATTTTCGGATCGCAGCGTCACCTGGTAGCAGACCGGATCGTAATTGGTGTTCGTGATGTAGTAGGTGCCATCGATTTTGTAGAAATGGCAACCCTCGCCGGCGCCGCTGCCTGCGGGAACGATAATCTGCGTGGAGCCTGGGATGGTGTCGGTCAGCGATTCATTAAGTTCGGCGTAGTGCACGTCGTCGTATCCCCAGACGACCCGGATGGTGCCATCTTCGTCAAAAAGCACCGAAAGGTCATGCAGGGCGATGTCCATTGTATGGTGCTCCCATGGTCCGGCCGGATCGGTGGCAGTGAAGACCTGAGTGTTATGCCCGTTGACGTTGGAAAAAATATAGAATGTTCCGTCATGATGCCGGAAACTGGGCGCCCAGATGCCTTGGCCGTAGGCATCCCGACCGTCTTCCAGGCGGTATTCCGGTCCCATGTTCAGCCGGTCCACGGCGTAACTGACGAATTCCCAGTTCACCAAATCTTTGGAATGGAGTACCGGGAGACCGGGCATGGTGTGCATGGTGGTGCCGGTCAGATAGTAGTCGTTACCGACGCGTATCATATCCGGATCGGAGAATTCCTCATAAAAGAGCGGGTTGGTATAGGTGCCGTTCCCGTTGTCGGCCGTCCAGGTGGTTTCCCGGGCAGTCGATAAAACTGGTAACATTACGACGATAATCAGGATGCAGAGCAGTCCGAAAATAATGTGTGGGTGGCGGTTGCTTTCCATAAGATAGTCCTTTTGTTGATAGTCTTATTTAAGACTGTCTGTCGTGGATGGAATCCTTATGCGGGCTTTTCTCCCTCCGGAAAAGCCCGCATACAGAAGATGAGAGATATACGCAAATCTGTTGGACAAATTATAAGCCCAAACGATCTTCGATTCAAGTTGAATCAAACTCGATCCCATGGACTTTTATCGGTGCCGGCGATCCCCTTTCAGAGATCATATTCCGTCTTCAGAAATCCCACATCATCCTCTATCGTTTGTGACCGCAGACCGAACTCCGAAATCGGCTGATTAGTATGACCCTTCGTATGTTTCTGCAGCCGAATACTCAGCGTTTTCCAATAATCGGGAGCAGGGGCAATATCGGTAAAGCGGAAAAAATTGTGTAATACGCCTGCTGTGTCCTGAATCAGATCAGTAAAAGTAATTGTCAGGAGCTGTGGCTCCGGAATCGTTTCCTTACTGTATTCAAAGTACCGGTACAACGCCAGACTCCACTTATATTTATGACGGAAGTAGGCGGCCTGTTCTTCCGGGGTTAGGAGCCGGCGGACAAATTTGTGCTGAAACGACAGAAAGGAACGAATTGAGTCTTCCGGTTTTCGCACCAAATATACGATTCTGGCGTCCGGGAATTCTTCGAGAATCGTCTGCAAGCGAAAGACGGATGGATTCAACTTTGCAATTACAGTCGGATGGCCAATGTAGTAGATCTGTCGCTTAAGAAATTCCCGGAGGAGCCGCACCGAATTATCGGAGGGAATCATATCTTCCCAGCCGAAGCGAAAGCCGTCATTTGCCGTCTCATCATCCAAAATGAGCCACGGACAGAGGATATGCAGCATTTCGGAATCCAATCGATGCAGAAACAGCGCTTCCTGTTCTTCCACACCGTCCAGTTTTATCTGGTGGCCGAAGTCATTTGTCTGCAAGATATCGACGCCAGCTGCTTTGAGTCCGGTAATAATGGGGCGGAGAATCATGCGGACTGTCAACGAAGGAAAAAGCATCTCCCACGTGGTAAACATTGCCGCGCGATCGGCCTGATAAATCTGCTTCTGAAAAAAAGTCGACCCGCTGCGGGGATGCCCCATGATAAATACGGGCTCCCGAACACGGATATTCCAGAGGATCGGAAAAAACAGATAATCCATGAGCAGCGTTATTCGCGTAAAAGCCAGGAGTGGTGGAATTAAAAGTATTGCAAGGATTGCGAAGCCGTACCGACCATATTTCCAATAATTTTTGACCAGCATGGTGAGCCTGGCCATTGTTGTAAGGGCGGATCGTCTTGCGGCCATTATTTCCGTATCCGGTTCCGGGTTACCCGCGCATGTTGAACCCACACGCAATTCACCTTCTCTGGGAAGGCTTTGGCTGTGTTTAATGTACAATTCGGGTATATCTATCCCAATCCCTATTCTTGTTTGTTTTTCCGGCCAGAAGAACTAGATTAGAGATATTTAATTTTGCACGTCTTCTCCGCGAACGCTAAATATTGAGAACGATTATGTGGCCGTATTTTGCGACCGATTATTCCGGAAATCCGTTTATTGCGTTTTCTTATTCCCACTGGATTGCAATAGCGGTATTGTTGATCCTGTATATCGGATTATTCCGATTACGAAATTATTTTCGGGATACGAAGTCCGCAGATAAATTCGCACGGTACGGTATTGCGGGTCTTTTGATATTCCAGGAGGTGATGCTGAGCGTCTGGCGGCTGGCAAACAATGATTGGACGGTAGCGACTGCGCTCCCATTGCATCTGTGTGGCGCGGCAGTAGTCCTTTCTGCGATCATGCTGATAAACAGAAATTATCTTTTGTACGAGATTACATTTTTCTGGGGATTGGGAGGGGCGATTCAGGCCCTGGTAACGCCGGATATCGGCCCGTACGGTTTTCCACACTTCAGATTTTTCCAGTTCTTTGTGTCACACGGCACCATCATTTTTGCCAGCCTGTACATGACCTTTGTGTACCGATACAGGCCAGCACATTCTTCCGTGTGGAAAATTTTTGCCCTCACCAATGTCTATGCGGCGTGTATCGGGGTGTTTAACTGGCTGACCGGTGGCAATTATCTTTTTATTTGCCACAAGCCCGAGACCGGTTCTCTGTTGGATGTACTCGGTCCCTGGCCGTGGTATATTCTGTCGCTGGAGGTTGTGGCGCTGGTATTGTTTTATATCTACTATTCACCGTTTGCGCTGCGACGAATATTCGCTCCACGCGAATAGTGCTCAGAACAATCAGTATCGATTCCACCTGGTTTTTGCAGAGATTGGACGGGATACCAGGCCATATCTTGCGTTCATCTTGATTCGGGTATACATTGCAATATCGAATAGTAAGCATTTATCCAAACTTATTACTGAGGTGACTACCATGCGAAGAAATATGATTGCTATCATAGTGTGTGTATTTATAATGGGAGGTTCACTCATGGCGCAACAGGTGACGGAAAAACATACGGGCCGCCCCGTAGCGACCTATTCCATTGTTGCTGTTGATACAGTCAATAATGAAATGGGTGTCGCCGTGCAGTCCCACTGGTTTTCGGTAGGACCGGTGGTGCCGTGGGCAAAACCTGGCGTTGGTGTCGTGGCCACTCAATCGCTGGTGGATATTTCATACGGCCCCTTGGGGCTGGATCTCATGGAAGGTGGAAAAAGCGCATCACAGGCCCTGAAGGCGTTAGTGACTGCAGATGAACATAGCGACGTCCGTCAGGTGGCGATGTTGGATGTGGACGGAAATATCGCCACCCATACCGGAGAAAACTGTATACCGGAGGCCGGACACATCCAGGGAACAACCTACTCCGTTCAAGCCAACCTGATGCTGAATGACAAGGTTTGGCCGGCTATGTCCGAAGCGTTCGAGACTGCTGAGGGCGATTTGGCCGCACGGATGCTGGCGTCTCTCAAGGCCGCACAGGACGCCGGCGGCGACATCCGGGGAAAACAGTCGGCTGCAATTCTGATAGTGAATACCGAGTCGACCGGCCCTGTCTGGGCGGACACCAAGATGGAGTTACGGGTGGAGGATCATCCGAATCCGGTGCAGGAGCTGGAACGTCTCATACAACTACACAGAGCATACGTGCATATGAACAAGGGCGATCTGGCGCTGGAAGAACACAACGTTGAGGAGGCGCTCAAACAGTATGGTAAGGCGGAAAAGATGGCGCCGGACAATCTGGAGATGAAGTTCTGGCATGCGGTTTCACTGGTGAATAACGACCGGGTAGACGAGGCAATCCCCCTTTTTAAGGAAATCTTTGCCAAAGATCCTAACTGGGCGACGCTGCTGCCGCGTCTCAAGCCGGTCGGTCAGGTGGACGCGGATCAGGGCACTATTGACCGGATTTTGGAGGAGACTCAATAAATTACTCCTAATGTAAGTGACCAAACTACACTAAGGGCTACTTCGTCACATTGGGGTATTAGGGTGAGGTGTAATCGTGCTTCCACAGATAAAGGAAGATTATCGGGCAGCAGATGGACCACATCATTAATGAGAGTGGAGTTAGATTTTTGCCCTGTTGTCCCGGAAGAAGGCCCCGGAGCATATCAGCTATATCAATCCCGAAAACGGAAAAAATAAGCCTTGAAACTAACAGGAGTATATTATGAGTGAGGAACAAAGTTCAAACCAATCAGCGGCAGCATCAGCCACGATTACCGGTCCCATTTGGCTCATTGGATGGCTGTTCACCATTGGGTATGCGCAATTAACTTTTGTACAGGGTATCTGGGCGGTCGTTCTCTGGCCATTCTACCTGGGAATTACACTATCCGGGTGAAATACGAGCTCTGCCCTTGTAGAGGTTGATTTGTTACTTTTGCAATTTCGTATACCAGTTACACGAAGATCTGTCGTCAATGTAAGAATTACCGCGGGCGGGTAATAATGTCGTACCGCCGAAAAACACCTCTGGATATACCCTTTCCATAAAAGGGCTTCGCCCCCCCCCTTTAAGTATATAGATTTCTTACTTATATTAACATAGCCACGGTATTCACCATATTAATAAAGTCGCCGCCGGTGGTGCGGCGTAATGAATTATAAACGAGAGCTCCCTGGTCAGATAAGGAGGATATCTTATGAACAAATCCATATTAACACACGGACTACTCATTATGGCCTTAGTGTTGAGCCTTGGTTTCGAACTGGGACAGAACCCTGTTGTTGCCCAGGAGAACGAATCCATGGGGCAGATGCCCGCAATGAAAACCTTTCCGGAGATCATCCAGCTGCCGACAGGGTTTTCGCCCGAAGGCATCGCCACCGGGAAGGGCACCAGTTTTTACGTTGGTTCGTTAGCCGGAGGTGCGATTTACAAGGGTGACCTGAAAACCGGGAGAGGTGAGATCCTGGTTCAGCAGGAAGAAGGACAGATGGCAGTCGGCCTGAGTGTAGATGTGAAAAACAGTCTGCTATTCGTATGTGGCGGCCGTAATGGTGATGCCCGGGTCTATGACACACAGACCGGCGAACTCAAGGCAGAATACACACTTTCGACTGCCGAGAATAAATTCATTAATGATGTGATTACTACCAAAAAGGGCGCCTATCTGACTAACTCTGCACAGGGCGTACTGTACCATATCCCAGTGAAATCCGGCGGAAAGCTTCCGGATGAATCGGCGGTGACAGAAATCTCTCTGGGAAGAGAATACGAAATGGTGGAAGGATTTAATGCGAACGGTATCGAAGCCACGCCAAACGGCAAGACGTTAATTGTGGTGAATTCCTCCACGGGGAAATTGTACTCGGTGGATCCGAAATCCGGTGCTGCGAAGGAAATCGACCTGGGGGACGCAAACGTTAAAAACGGCGATGGTATCCTCCTGGATGGTCATACGCTCTACGTGGTACAAAACCAAATGAATAAGATCGCTACCGTGAAACTTGGTGTCGATTACAGCAGCGGCGAAGTCATCGACACTATCACCCACGAGGCGTTTGCTGTACCTACGACGGTTGCTATGCATAGAAAATATCTGTACGCTGTGAATGCCAAATTCGGCACCAACCCGGAAGGAAAGGCATATGAAGTAGTAAAGGTGGAGAAATAATCCTGCCGGACCTGTTGGAGTTTTACAGGAAAATTATCCTCAAAACCGGGTGGAGTGATTTAGAGCAAAAACGGTTGATTTCCTGTTTCACTGGGGGATGGCATCTATTATTTTATAGCCGTTCATAAACGGGAGTTTTGTTCCAACCCATAATATTTCATCTAATGTAAGTGGAGGGGCGTGACATGAGGCGTTCTCGGATTATTTTCATTGTAGTGAGTTTAGTTGCATCAGTGAGTTTGATGAGCTGTTCCACCATTATCGATTCCCTAATCGGCGGTGCGGTTTCCGGTGCCGGTCGCGCAGTTGGGGAGCATGCGCAAAATGCGGTATACAAATCTCTGGCACCGGACGAAAATGTCCCGCCACCTACCTCGCCGGGCTGGGGTAATTTTATGGCCGTCCAGGCGCAGGTGATCTTTTCCTATTCCTTCAATACCGGAATGCAGGTGTCGGCGGAAGAGAACTACGAACCCGGTCAGTGGACCCGGTTTGAGATCACCAGCGACGATGGAGACGAAACAACCACCCTTGAACGTGGCCTGTTAAAACGCACGGATAACGGTGATCTATGGTGGCAGCTCACGTGGTCATCAGACGAATCCACCTGGTTGTACGAAGGATTGGTCGACAGCGCAACGGGCGAAGTGCTCAGGTTGCGGGGACAGGATCCGGACGGCAATACCGGGGAAATCCCGGTGTCCGAGACCACCGTCAACCAGACCGGCGGCAGCATGACCGAGGAGAGCATGGAAGGCGCACTGGTTGGTACTGAAGATATTGCCACACCAGCCGGTACATTTACTACTGAGAAGTATGAATTCATGGGTGGCATGGGCGGCGACACCATGCAGATGTGGCTAACGGATGAAGTCCCCGGCGGGATGGTACAATACCAGGTGATGTCGGAAGGCGAACAGGCCTGGAAAAGCGTCCTGGTCGATTGGGGCACAGACGCCACGACCAAATTGGATTCGTTTTAACTTTGTTGATAGTTTGATTCTTTAAGCCGGGAAAACAAAACATACTGAAGGTTTCCGCTTAAACCCGGTTTCACCGGTCTTTAAGCGGAAGAATTGCTGGGTTCCCAGTGTTCCTTTGTGGCATGCATTCTGGCACAAATGACATGCATGAGGGAAGCGTCGGTTTTCCCCCACACCGTCTCAATTTTCCCATAGATGTAATTGGCCCGGGCCGCCGGGTCACCTTTATCTACCATCTGATTAGATTCATTCGCGGCGACTGTGCCGGTTATTTCAACCTGGATTCCTTGAATAACCAGCGATATCTTCCGATTCCTCCCGGCCGTAATCTCCCACCGACATCTGGCAAATTAATGAATCATTGGCATGTTGTTTGGATACGGATTCTGTCTTTTATCATATGTATCGTACAACAAATAGATCGAGAAATTAGCTTACCCTGTTTGTTTCAAGATTTTACAATTTGTAACATGACGTGTCACCGTGATTTATAGATTGCCAGTAGGTAGGTGATTCTGGTATACCATTTTTGACAGTTTCTCGCAGACTGAGATGAATCCGCATTCCTGCAAATCTTAGAAGGTGAATAAACTGGTCACATTTATACTTGCAGTTTTTCCATTTTTCCAATAACCTAATAACAGTTCAGCATGTAGGGGCGTATAACCACAAATCAGTTTAGCAATCCAAGAAGACAGCAATACTACGTGAAACGGGTTACAATGGACCGGAAGATTAGTACGTAATTCCGGTACTATTGGTCGGTTTTCTGGTAGCAGGTTGACCAGGCGAACCATCGGAGGGAGAATTCGAAAGCCATTTGTCTGATAGTTGAGACACATTGGTTTTCTATAGCTGTGAGTCTGGTGGCGGATAGAATTTAGTCCTACCACTTTTCCCTTGTCTGAATGTTGTTCTTCCGGAGAATATAGCCGGTGGAATCTCCGGAAATTGTTGATTTGACCCGGAATATCGATTGTTTCTATACCCACCAAATCACAAGGAGGAGTGTATTATGTCTCAAATGATAAAGCGCTTGTTGAACAAAATTTTTTCACAACGGCGATTGTCACTGTTGTTTGGCATAATGGCAGGGAGCATATTCATCGCAGGATTTTATCCTGCTGAAGTCTGGAGTCAGGATTATTCCTACCCGAATAAATTAACGGGAGAGCAGTTTGAATTTCGCCCTGTTGATGGCCAGGTCATGGTGAAATTCCGACCTGGGTCTGCCGACAAGTCAGAGAAATCACGGCAAGATGTGGATTCCGGGCTTAACCTGGAAGCAGTGCATGCCGAACGGCTATCAAAATTGCAGTTTGGGGTCTACCGGACACCCGCCGGGCGATCAGCTGAAGAGTTTGCCAGAGAGTTAACAACCAGAGCGGACATTAAAAAGGCCGCGCCGGCGGTAATGGACCGGGACGGCCAGATACGCTACTATATGCCGGATGAAGTGACTGTCCAGTTTAAAACAGACCTGTCCGAAGATCAGATGCAGCAGGTGATCAGCGATATGGGATGTGCGGTTATTATCGATCACTGGACGCGCGGGTTTTACACACTCACCATCCAGGATGAATCTAGTGCCTTTCAGAAAGTCAGGGCATTCAATAGTAAACCGGGAGTGAAATTTTCGGAGTTGAGTTTCGTCAGTTATAACGATGCCCTGTTTGATCCGAATGATACGGAATATTCTCAACAGTGGTCGTTAAACAATGACGGAACCTCCGGTGGTACCGCGGATGCAGACGTTGATATGCAGGAGGCCTGGGACATTCAGCGGGGGAATGCCAACGTTCTTGTGGCCATCCTTGATACCGGTGTAGACTGGGCCCACCCTGATCTGCGCCAGAATATCCTGCAGAATCTGAGCGAAGATACCGACGGAGATGGGCAAACTATCGAATGGAATGGGTCCCAGTGGGTGCTGGATCCCGGCGATCTGAACGGTGTGGATGATGACGGGAACGATCAGGTGGATGACCTGGTCGGATGGGACTTTGCCAATGATGATAACGATCCGACCCCCGGAACCAATGCCCACGGAACGGCCTGCGCAGGAATTGCTGCGGCGGTAGGAGACAATAACACCGGAGTAACCGGTGCGGCTCATCAATCCCGGATACTCCCGCTGCGGATCGATCTGATTGCCGGACGAAACCAGAACCGCGCGGATGCCATAAATTATGCCGTGGATTTTTCCGGAGATTACGATGGGATGGTACTCAGCTGCAGTTGGCGCGCAAGTGGCGACCTCATGGCCATCGAAAATGCCGTGGCTAATGCATGGAATGCCGATGTGTTACCGGTCTTTGCCGCCGGAAACGCCAACACTTCTCCGATCTCTTTTCCGGCCCGGTATGCTCAAACTCTGGCAGTCGCGGCTACCAGTCCCTGTGATACTAGAAAGCGTAGCAGCTCCAACTCCTCCGAAGTTAACCCCGGGGTAAGCACGGATCCTGATGGGACCAGTTGTGACGGAGAAGATTGGTGGGGCAGTAATTTCGGCGACGATTTGAATCTCGCGGCGCCGGGTGTGATCATGCCGAGTACCGATATCTCCGGTACAGGCGGCTACAGTTCAGATAATTACGTTGATGATTTTAACGGGACTTCTTCAGCCACACCACTCGTGGCCGGCGCAGCGGCGTTGGTTCTCTCGCACAATTTGGAAATCAATCCCGCCAATCCTTTGTCAGTGGAAGATCTTGTGGAAATTCTGGAGAGTACAGCGGATACAGTTGGGGGATACGACTACAATTATGATCCCAGTCGACCGGGATTTTCCGAAGATCTCGGTGCCGGTCGGTTGAACATTTACAGGGCACTTCAGGAGGTTATCGCCCGCCGGGTGGAAGCGATACAACCCTCGCAGGTCGATCTGGCACTCTCTATCGATCGCTCGGGAAGTATGTTGGGAGATAAACTGGACGCAGTGAAAAACGCGGCATCCCAGGTTGTCCGCCTCTTGGGTGCCGGAGATAAAATTGCCGTCACCAGTTACAGTTCCGGAACCCCGCCGGCCCGGACCGATTTCCCGCTTAAGTCTATAAATTCGGTGCAGGTCAAGGATTCCGCCATTGCCGCAATTGAAGCCATTACGGCCAGCGGGCGGACTTCCATCGGTGGAGGACTACTGGAAGCCCAATCGCAGCTGAACACCGCAAGTGAGCCAAGTTATCCCCAGTCCCTCATTCTCCTCTCGGACGGGCTAAGCAATGAACCGCCGTACATCCAGGATGTATTGCCATCGATACCCACCAAGACGGACGCGTACACTATTGGATTTGGGACTTCGTCCACAGATGTTGATGAAGATTCGCTCCGACAGATTGCGTTCGGCACCGGCGGAAATTACTATTTTTCCGGGGCATCGGGCTTTTCGAAACCTGCCCAGGGTTCCGTTGGAGGACTTGCGCTTATTCAGAGCTACCAGTCCGCCCTCAACAAGGTAGCCAAACGTCAATCGTTTGACTTTACCAGGATAATAGAGAGTCCGACCGATACCACATTTATTGACGAGTCAGTAGACGAAGTCCGGTTTACCCTTCTCTGGGAGCTGGAAGAATCCGGAACATATTACAGCCTGGTTACTCCTTCCGGAGAGGAAATTACCCCCAAGAATGTAGGGGAATTCGAAAATGTCGAGTTGATCCAGGGAAAAACAGTGTTCTCCTACAGGGTTCGGAAGCCGGAGTTTGGTCCCTGGCTCTCGCAGGTGCAGACAGCATTTCAGGAGCAACAGGTATTCCTCTCGGTCGCAGGCTACTCGGATATTAAAACTCTGGTGCAGATCAGAAATTACGGTACCCAGTGGCCGCTGAAGCTGGAGTTAAAGCTCCTACAGGGCGGTCAGCCGTTGCCTGGAGCGAATGTGACAGCTCGCATTGGATATCCTTTCGGCCAATATGCATACATCGAATTGTACGATGACGGTGACCAGGGGGGAGACCGCGTGGCACGCGATGGGGTATACAGTGCGGAATTTCAGGAAAACGGTGAACCGGGGAGCTATTCATTCGAATTCAATGTCGAGGGGGAAAGCCCGAAGGGAATTCGGTTTACCCGGCATGATATGACCACAGCATACCTAACCGACGATCCGGAGGCGAATGATGTTCCGGTTGCGCTCCCGAATTTTGTTGCTCCGGGAGGCGCTTCGGTAAAAATTCCCGTCAAGGTGTCTGACGATGTCAGCCGGTTCCAGCTGGATGCGTTCAGTCTGCAGATTGCAGGCGATCCGGAAGTCCTGACGCCCACCGGGGAGGTCTCATTAGCCCAAACTCTGACGGCCGAATCCTGGGATGTACAGGCCGAAGTCATTGAGGAAGGTGTCGTGGCGCTGGAAGGAAAGGCAATTCAGGGGCAATTTCTTTCCGGTTCCGGTGTCCTGGCCTACTTACTGTACAAAGTTAGCGAGGAGACTGGACGGGATTCCACGAGGATCAGTTTCCAGAGTGCGAACTTCCTGGCCGACACAGTCAGTGTCAGGGTCGATACAGCCAACGGAACCTTTACCCGGGGTAATACCCTACTTCCTACCGCCGTGGAATCCGAAGACAATTCCGGACTCCCGGAACAGTTCGCATTACGGCAGAATTATCCCAACCCCTTCAATCCGAATACTACCATTCGTTACGAACTACCGGAAGAGACACACGTAAGGCTTCAGGTGTTTGATATCCGGGGACAGCGGGTTGCCACACTGGTGGATAAATCACAATCCGCCGGAGTCTACAAAACCACACTGAATGCGAGTCATCTACCGAGCGGAGTATATTTCTACCGGATACAGGCAGGAAGTTTTGTGGAATCCAGGAAGATGGTACTGCTGAAGTAAGTCTCACAGATTCTTCACAACTCAGGGATGTTCGCAATGGACTAGATATTTTGAGCATCCCTGGTTGTGAAGTCAAAAGGTAAAATCATACCGGAGGGAAACCATGATGACAAAGATGGTACGCATTTTAACGGAGTATCTCTGTGCGAATGATCTGTTCGGAAGTAAGAAAGGGGGACAGTTATGAGTTGGCTTACCGATGTCTTTAGCGGTGGCGTAGGCAATCTGGTAAAAAATGTTGGTGAGGTTGTAGATAACTTTCAGTTAAGCGGCGAGGAAAAACAGCGTCTGAAGCTGGAAATGCAGCAGCTGGTCCAACAACGCGAGTCGGAAATCGAGGAGACAATCCGATCCGAGTTAAGGGCGAAAGAACGAGTTTTGGTTGCCGAGCTGCAGCAAGGTGACAATTACACTAAACGGGCACGTCCTTCGGTGGTCTATTCCGGGCTGGTGTTCATTTTCTTCAACTACGTACTGGTTCCGACTATCCAGTCCCTGGCTGGAGTGCCGGTCCGATCTTTCGATTTGCCGGTGGAGTTCTGGGCCGCCTGGGGTGGTATCGTTGCAACCTGGACTATCGGGCGGACCGCTGAAAAACGGGGAGCCAGCAACCGGTTAACCCGGACAATTACGGGCAATAAAAAACCGGTAAGTATCCTGGAAGACGAACCGGCAAAAGGGTGAGGTAGAATTATGGAAATCACTGACCATTTACTGGACGGTGAGAATATCACCCGACAGAATTCCCCAAACCACAGCGGAGTGATGGCAGATGGGGTACCGGATTCCGTGGTAATCCATTACACGGCAGGGGGATCGCTGGAAGGAGCAGTACGAACCCTGTGTGATCCCGAACGCAGTGCCTCCGCTCATGTGGTGGTGGGAAGAGAAGGTGAAATTGTACAACTGGTGCCATTTAACACCATTGCCTGGCATGCGGGAAAAAGCTCACACCAGGGAAGAGAGTCGTTCAATCAATTTTCCGTCGGTATTGAGATCGATAACGCCGGTCAGCTCACAAAAACGGAGCAGGGATTCAGTTCCTGGTTTGGACGCAATTACTCTGAAGAAGAAGTCATCCACGCCGTACATCAGAACCGGACCGAACCCGACTACTGGCAAAAGTACTCCGAAGAGCAGATTGCAGCAGTTTTTGACCTCTGTACCCTGTTGATGCAAACCTATCCCATCGAACTAATCGTCGGTCACGAGGAGATCTCTCCCTCAAGGAAAATTGACCCCGGTCCGGCGTTTCCGCTGGATAAGCTGCGGGAGCGGCTCCTGGTGAAAGATCGGGCTGAAGAGGGACCTGACCGATTGGCAGATAGTGGATTGGTCCCCGGACGAACCGGGATTGTCACTGCTTCCAGACTCAATATCCGTTCAGAGCCTGGTTTAAGGGGCAGGAAAGTGGCTCCGGCTCTACAACAGGGGACAGTTTTGGATATTCTCGAAGAAAAAGATGGTTGGCTCCGGGTCGACGTGCAAACACGGGGATGGGTCAAAAAAGACTACGTCAACCTGTAGCCTTAACCACGTTTTTAAAAAACTTAACTCAAGTCTCAAATACGATCGGGCGAATATTGAAAAGGAATTACATTGCAAAGAGTTAACGGGAAAATGGAGTCCTGTCAGTATAAGGGGGCATCTAATGGAACGAAATTTGAAATAATATACTATTCCCCACTGGTAGGGGACACTGCCTTCTGTTCTCTGGGAGAGCCGGAAGAAACCACCTGAGATACGGTACAGACGGTGAGTACCGGGTTTCCACAGGCCGAATGAACACTGATTATAACTGGGTTGCAGGCTATCCTGCCGCCAAATTGAATGTGAAATGGATTTTACAGTGGACCGGGGTAGTGTAAAGTAGCGTTTACAATTTTTATTCACAGGAAGAGAGTGATGAGTTCTTTTAATTGCATTTAGCCGGAAAAATCCAGGAGGATGTCCCAGCAATATTAAATTCTCTACGTGTGATTTGCTGCACCTCACGATCAGAGCCGTTTTTTATATAGCGGGAGAATAAAAGAAAGGACATTTATTTCATGTCCCAACTCCAAATATGCCTGTTCAGCCGGTTTGAAATAACCTGCGGTCAGGATCGGCTTCACC